>NZ_JAMOKY010000040.1:0-41862 GCF_024499815.1 Stenotrophomonas testudinis
CCCCCCCCCCCCCCCCCCCCCCCCCCCCCCCCCCCCCCCCCCCCCCCCCCCCCCCCCCCCCTGCAAGCCCACACCGCCCCGCCAACCCACAGGAAACCAGCTTTTGACGTTGATGCTGCCTTGGCTTGCAAGCAGGTGCAGGGCTGCAAGCCCTGCCAAAAAAGCCCCTTAACCCGCCGGCGGGCAGTAGGCCTTGATCGCCGCTTCAGCCAATCCCTTCTGCGCGTTGCGCTGCTCCGGCGTCAGCGCGGTATCGGCCTTGCCGTCCCCGTCGGTGTCCTGCATGACCTCCCCGCTGCCGTCCAGCAGGGCCACGTTGGCGCGGGCGGTGCTGCACTGCTCTGGTACCGGCGCGGCCTCGGCGGTGGCCGGTGCGGCCGGCTGCGTGCCGCGGGCCTGCTCCCGGGTTTCGTATTTGCCCCCGGCCGGCGGCGTCTCCGAATACTGGGTCACGCCCTTGGCATCCTTCCACTTGTAGACAGGTCCGGCCACCGCGTTGGCACTGGCCAACAGCAGCAGGCATCCCAGGCAGGACAAGGCACGCATGGCAAACTCCGCAGAATGGGCGTAGAACGCCGATTGCAGCATTGCCGCCGACGGCTGGCAAGTCGATTAAACTGGATTCCATGGACCCGATCACACCGCCGCCGCGCTCGCGCACGATTTACCTGCTGCCCAACCTGTTCACCACCGCCGGCCTGTTTTCCGGCTTCTACGCGATCATCGCGGCGGCCAATGGCGATTTCGTCAATGCCAGCATCGCCGTGTTCGTGGCAGCGGTGATGGATGGCCTGGACGGTCGTGTCGCGCGCCTGACCGGCACCAGCAGCGAGTTCGGCGTGCAGTACGACTCGCTGGCCGACCTGGTCAGCTTCGGCATGGCCCCGGCGCTGGTGATGTACCACTGGTCACTATCGGAGCTGAAGTACGACGGAGAACTGCTTGGCCGCCTCGGCTGGGCGGTGGCCTTCCTGTATGCCGCCTGCGCGGCGCTGCGCCTGGCCCGCTTCAATACCCAGGTGGCGGTGGTCGACAAGCGCTGGTTCGTCGGCCTGGCCAGCCCGGCCGCGGCCGGCCTGATGATGTCCTTCGTCTGGGCCTTCGCCGATGGCGGCCTGGGCTGGAATGGCAACGAGCTGCGCTTCGTCGCGCTGGCCGTCACCGTGGTCGCGGCCCTGCTGATGGTCAGCCGCATCCGCTTCTGGAGCTTCAAGGGCGGTGCCGCCAAGGGCACCCGTTCCGACCGTGTGCCGTTCCTGGTGCTGGCGCTGGTGCCGATCGCCATCGCCATCGCGGTCATCGACCTGCCGCGCGTGCTGTTCGTGGTGGGCATCCTCTACGCGCTGTCCGGCCCGGTGATGTGGGCCCTGCAGCGCCTGCGCAAGAAGCCCGAGGCGGCGTGAGCGAGGACCTGCCCGTGTTGTGGTCCCCGGCCCAGCAGGCCTGGCTGCAGGCCATGGGCTACACCGTCTTCCACGATGGCCAGCTGGCCGCCGAGCTGGACGCGGCCCTGCAGCTGAGCGTGGCCGAGGCCGAAGCCGCGGCCGCACCGGCGCGCAGTGAAGCGCCACGGCAGCAGCAACGCCAGACTGATGCGCCGACCGAACGCGCGCCGGCCCCGTACGAACGCCCGGCACCGCCAGTACGGACCACCCCGGTGGCTGCACCGGATACGGCGCCTGCCGCATCGCGGCCGCTGCCCAGTGGCAACGCCCGGCAGCCGTCGGTACGCCTGCCTGACCGCCTGCAGATCGCGCTGCTGCGCGCATCGGGCTGCAACCCGAATGACCCGGCCACGCAGGCCCTGATGGACAGCTGGCCGCTGGAACAGCTGCGCCGCGATCCGAAGGCCAAGCGTGCGCTGTGGCCGCAGCTGCGCGCGCTGCGCAAGCGGGGCGCGCCGTGAGCGCGGTTGCCCGGCCGGGCCCGGTATCGATGCGCGCCCTGCGCGAAAGCGACCTCAATGCGGTGATGGCCATCGAGGTGCGTGGCTATCCCTACCCTTGGACCCGCGGCATCTTCCTCGACTGCCTGCGCGCCGGCTACCCCGGCCTGGCAATGGAACGCGACGGCCTGCTGATCGGCTACGGCGTGCTGAGCCTGGCCGCCGATGAGGCCCACGTGCTCAACATCTGCATCGATCCGCTGGAGCAGTCGCACGGCCTCGGCCGGCAGCTGATGCGCGCACTGGTGCGCCTGGCCGTTGACCGCGGCGCGCAGCGCGTGTTCCTGGAAGTGCGGCCGTCCAATACCCCGGCGCTGGCGCTGTACCACAGCGAAGGGTTCAACGAGATCGGCCGCCGCCCGCGCTATTACCCGGCCGCCAACGGTCGCGAGGATGCGCTGGTGATGGCGATCGAGCTGGTCAACGACGACCTGCAGACGATGCCGCCGCTGTAACGGAGACGGTTTACCGCTGCGCTCGCCGGGCATGGCCCGGCGCTACCGTGGTGTCAAACGCAGCGCCAGCACGCCAGCCACGATCAATGCCGCTGCCAGCCAGCGCACCCGTGGCACGCGTTCGCGCAGCACGAACACCGAGATCAGCAGCGCGAACAGGATCGACGATTCGCGCAGCGCCGACACCATCGCCACCGGGACCTGGGTCATCGCCCACAGCGCCATCGCATAGGACGCGGTGGTGCCGAAGCCACCTGCCAGCCCCAGCGGCCAATGCTGGCGCGCGTAGGCCAGCACTGCGCCACGTCGGGTGTACAGCGCCCATGCCGGCAGCGGGAGGCCTGACAGCAGGAACAGCCACAGCGTATAGGCCAGCGCACTGCCGGACTGGCGTGCGCCCTGTGCATCGACCAGCGTGTAGGTGGCGATCATCAGCGCCGTCAGCAGCGGCAGGCCGAGCTGGCCGCGGCGTGCGCCCAGCGCCATGCACAGGATGCCGGTGCTGACCAGGACCACGCCCAGCCACGCCGCTGGCGGCAACGACTGGCCGAACAGGCTGCCGGCCAATGCGACCAGGATCGGCGCGCAACCGCGCATCAGCGGGTAGGCCAGGCTCATGTCCACCTGCTGGTAGCAGCGTGCGACCAGACCGTAATAGGTCACCTGCAGCAGCACCGACGCCGCCAGCCACGGCCAGCTGTCCGCCGCGGGCATGGGCAGGAAGGGCAGGGCGGCAGCCGACAGCAGCGCGGCGCTGCCGGTCACCAGCACGGTGCCGAGAAACTTGTCCGGCCCGCGTTTGACGATCGCGTTCCAGCTGGCATGCAGGGCAGCAGCGGCCAGGACCAGCAGGAAGAGGGAAAGCGGCATCGCCCGATGATGCCACGGGGCAGAATGGAAACGCCGGGCAATGCCCGGCGTTTCCGATACCGCGTTGGTAGATGCCAACCTTGGTTGGCACCCGGACCACAGGCGTTACAGCTTCGCGCGCTGTTCCTGCAGACCGGCCAGCTGGGTGTTCCAGTCGACCAGGCGCACGCGCTCCTGCTCGACCACGGCCGGCGGCACCTTGTCGGTGAACTTGGCCAACTTGGCCTCGCTCTTTTCCTTCTCGCTTTCCACGCGCTTGATCTCCTTGTCCAGGCGCGCACGCTCGGCGTCGAGATCAACCAGGCCTTCCAGCGGCACCAGCAGCTTCAGCTCGCCCACGATCGCGGCGGCGGCCGGCGGGGCGCTTTCGCCTTCGCCCAGCCACTGGATGCTGTCCAGCTTCAGCAGGAACGACAGCGAGGCGCTGAAGCGTTCGATGCGCACGCGGTCCAGTGCGAGGCCGGCCTGAAGGCGCAGCGGCACCAGCTTGGACGGGGCCACGTTCAGTTCACTGCGCACGCGGCGCACGGCGCTGATCACGGCCTTCAGCCATTCCACGTCGGCCTCGGCCTGGGCGAAATCACCGGCGAACTCGTCGGCGGTCGGGTACGGGCGCAGCGACAGCGTGGTTTCGGCCAGGCCCAGGCGCGGGGCCAGCTGCTGCCACAGCTGTTCGGTAATGAACGGGGTGAGCGGGTGCAGCAGGCGCAGCAGCGCTTCCAGCACGTACAGCAGGGTGTGGCGGGTGCTGTCGGCGTCGGCCGCGTCGCCACCGTTCAGTGCCGGCTTGCTCAGTTCCAGGAACCAGTCGCAGAACTCGTTCCAGGCGAACTCATACAGGCACTGCGCCAGCAGGTCGAAGCGGTAGTTGGCGTAGTGGCCCTGTGCCTCGGCGGAGACCGCGGCCAGGCGCGCCAGGATCCAGCGCTCGGCATCGGTGCGCGGCTGCGGCACGCCGTTGAACGCGGCACCCTCGGTGTTCATCAGGGTGAAGCGGCTGGCGTTCCACAGCTTGTTGCAGAAGTTCTTGTAGCCCTCGGCGCGGTTCATGTCGAACTTGATGTCGCGGCCGTGGGTGGCCAGCGCGGCGATGGTGAAGCGCAGCGCATCGGCACCGTGGGCGGCGATACCGTCCGGGAATTCCTTGCGGGTGGCCTTCTCGATCTTCTCCACCATCTTCGGCTGCATCAGGCCGCCGGTGCGCTTGGCGACCAGGTCGTCGATGCTGATGCCGTCGATGATGTCCAGCGGATCAAGCACGTTGCCCTTGCTCTTGGACATCTTCTGGCCCTGGCCGTCGCGGATCAGGCCGGTGAAGTAAACGTCCTTGAACGGGATCTTCCCGGTCAGATTGTCGGTGGCCATGATCATGCGGGCCACCCAGAAGAAGATGATGTCGAAACCGGTGACCAGCACCGACGACGGCAGGTAACGGTCGAAGCCACGCTCGGCCATGGCCTGGGCATTCGGCCAGCCCAGGGTGGAGAACGGCCAGATCTGCGAGGAGAACCAGGTTTCCAGCACGTCGCTTTCCTGGCTCAGCACCACGTCGCTGCCGAGGTTGTTCTTTGCGCGCACTTCGCCTTCGCTGCGGCCGACGTAGCAGCTGCCGGTGGCGGCATCGAACCACGCCGGAATGCGGTGGCCCCACCACAGCTGGCGGCTGATGCACCAGTCCTGGATGTTGTTCATCCAGTGGCGGTAGGTGTTGATCCAGTTCGGCGGCACGAAGGCGATCGAACCGTTCTCCACGAGCTCCAGGCCACGACGCGCCAGCTCGTCCATCTTCACGAACCACTGGTCGGTCAGGTAGGGCTCGATCACCTGGCCGGTGCGGTCGCCGCGCGGCACCTGCAGCTTGTGCGCCTTGGTCTCGACCAGGATGCCCAGGTCTTCCAGTTCGCCCAGCACGGCCTTGCGCGCTTCGTAGCGGTCCATGCCCTGGAAGCGTTCGGGCGCGTTTTCATTCAGCGCCGCCACCGGTGTGAACAGGTTGATCATCGGCAGGCTGTGGCGCACGCCCACCTGGTAATCGTTGAAATCGTGCGCCGGGGTGACCTTGACCACGCCGGTACCGAATGCGCGATCGACATAGTCATCGGCGATCACCGGCACGCGACGGCCGGTCAGCGGCAGCACCACGCTCTTGCCGATCAGGTGCGCATAGCGCTCGTCTTCCGGGTGCACCATCACCGCGGTATCGCCCAGCAGGGTTTCCGGGCGGGTGGTGGCCACGACCAGGTAATCGCGGGTTTCGCGCAGGGTTTCCACGCCGTCGGCATCGCGCTCGACGTGCTCGTAGCTCAGGCCTTCATCCAGCGTGTAGGCGATCGACCACAGGAAACCGTCTTCCTCGGCGCTCTCCACTTCCAGGTCCGAGATCGCGGTCTTCAGCACCGGATCCCAGTTGACCAGGCGCTGGCCGCGGTAGATGAGGCCCTGCTCGTGCCAGCGCACGAAGGCCTCGATCACCGCTTCGGACGGCTGCGGGTCCATGGTGAAGGTGCTGCGCGACCAGTCGGCCGAGGTGCCCAGGCGGCGCATCTGCCGCTCGATGATGTCACCGGACTGCTGCTTCCACTCCCACACCTTGCCGATGAAGCCTTCGCGGCCCAGCGAATCGCGGGTCTCGCCCTTGCCTTCCAGCGCCAGGTTGCGGCTGACCACCATTTCGGTGGCGATGCCGGCGTGGTCGGTACCGACCTGCCACAGCGTGTCGTAGCCGCGCATGCGGTGGTAGCGCACCAGCGCATCCATCAGCGTCTGCTGGAACGCGTGGCCCATGTGCAGGGTGCCGGTCACGTTCGGCGGCGGCAGCAGGATGGTGTACGGCTCGCCCTTGCCGGACGGCTTGAAATGGCCGGCGTCCTCCCAGGTCTTGTAGAGGTCGGTCTCGAAGGACTTCGGGTCGTAGCTGGAGGCGAGTTGGGTCATGCGGGGGAACCAGGAGGTAATCGTTGAAGGATCAGGGCAGTGGGGCGGCCCATCAAGGGGGCCACGCCGCGCTCACATGTCGTGCTTGTTCAGGTCGTAGCCGGCGGTCTTGTACTGGCGCCAGCGTTCGCGCAGCGGTTCGCGCGCTTCCGGGTCGGCCGGCACCACTTCCAGCACGCGCTCGCACTGGCCCAGCCAGGGTTCGTCGCGCAGGTTGATCACCAGCGGGCGCATCGGCGCCTCGTCCCCCGGGATGGAAATCAGCACCACGGCCTCTTCCTCGTCCACGTCCTCGCCGACGATCTGGTGCGGGATGTAGGCATCCTCGTCGAACGACCAGAGCAGTTCGTCCAGCTCTTCGGCCTGGGCCTGGTCGCGGGCCAGCACCAGGGCGGGCAGCCCGGCATCGTTGGCCTTGCGCGCCAGTTCGCAGACCAGGCGCAGCGGCTCGGTCAGGAAACGGCGCTTGGCGATCAGGTAGAAATCAGCGCGGGGCATGGCAGGGTCCGGGTCGGGCAGGGGCCCGGCGTGCCGGGCGGGGGCAGGCCGGAGGATGCCCCGGCCGGCGGGCGCCGGCCAGGGGCAGGTACGGCATCAGGCGCGGGCGACCTGGTCCAGCAGCCACTGGCTCAGCAGGCCGACCGGGCGGCCGGTGGCCATGCCACGCTTGCCTTCGTCGCTGGCCACGCCGGCGATGTCCAGGTGGGCCCAGCGCTGGCCTTCGGCGAAGCGCGACAGGAAGCAGCCGGCGGTGATGGCGCCGGCCCAGCGGCCGCCGATGTTGTAGACGTCAGCGAAGCTGGAATCCAGCATCGGCTGGTACTCATCCCACAGCGGCAGGCGCCAGGCGCGGTCGAACACGTGCTCGCCGGCGGCCAGCAGCTCGTTGGCCAGGTCGTCGTGCTTGCTCATCAGGCCGGCGGTCTGGTGGCCCAGGGCAACCATGCAGGCACCGGTCAGGGTGGCCACGTCGACCAGCGCGGCCGGCTCGAAGCGCTGCGCATAGGTCAGCGCGTCGCACAGGATCAGGCGGCCTTCGGCGTCGGTGTTGCCGACTTCGATGGTCTTGCCCGACATCGAGGTGATCACGTCGGACGGACGGTACGCGTTGCCGTCGATGGCGTTTTCCACCGCCGGCACGACCACCACCAGGTTCAGCGGCAGCTTGGCCTTCACGGCGGCGACGAAGGTGCCGATGACGTTGGCGCCACCGCACATGTCGTACTTCATCTCCTCGATGCCGCCCTGGGTCTTCAGGTTCACGCCACCGGTATCGAAGGTGATGCCCTTGCCGACCAGCACGTACGGCTTGGCGTCGCCGCCACCGGACCACTTCAGCACGACCAGGCGCGGGCGGTTGGCCGAACCACGGGCCACGGCCAGCAGCGAGCCCATGCCCAATGCTTCCATCTGGTGCTCATCGAGGATCTCGGCTTCGGCGCCGTCGTGCTCGCCGGCGAACTTCACGCCCACTTCAGCCAGGTAGGCCGGGGTGCAGTAGTTCGGCGGCAGGTTGCCCAGCTCGCGGGCGAACTCGACTCCGGCAGCGATGGCCTGGCCCTGGGCCAGGGCCTGGGCGTCGTCACCGGCGATGGCCAGCTGGGCCAGGCCGGCGTCATCGGCCTTCTTCTTGCCCAGGGTGGCGGTGTAGCGGTAGGCGGCGTGGTCGGCGGCGATCACCGCCTGGCGGATCGCCCAGGCCGCGTCGCGGTCCTTCACGGCCACTTCGGACAGGGTGAACAGCGCGCTGCGGGCGGCGCCGGCCTTGAGCGCGCGCACGGCGTCGCCGACGGCCTTCAGGTACTGCGGGACGCCGAAACGGGCGGCTTCGCCCAGGCCGACCACCAGCACGCGCGGGGCGCTGACGCCCGGCAGGTCATGCAGCAGGGTGGTGGCGCCGGTCTTGCCGGACAGGTCGCCGCGCTGGGCCAGGGCGGCCAGGCGGCCACCGCTGGCGGCGTCCAGGGCCTGGGCGGCCGGGGTCAGGGAGTGGTCGGCATAGGCGCCGACGACCAGGCAGTCGACGCCGGCGGCGGCCGGCGCGAGGTGGTTCAGGGTGAATTCGAGGGCCATTGAGCAGATTCCATTGGCGAGTCCGTACAATCGCAGGCCGTTTACGCCCAGACAGTAGACTGGGCGGCACCGCGAACGAACCCCAGAGTTTAAACCACCGCCCCATGCTGAAGCTCGACCGATACCTGCTGGGCGATTTCGTCCAGAGTTTCCTGGCTACCCTGATCGTCCTGCTGGTGGTCAGCGTGGGCGGCGTGCTGGTGGACATCCTCGGCAACATCGCCGACGGACGGCTGCCGGCCAAGCTGCTGTTCTCGCAGCTGGGCCTGCAGTTCATCGCCTACATGCCGCTGATCCTGCCACTGGCACTGATGCTGGGCCTGCTGCTGTCCATCGCCCGCCTGTACCGCGATTCGGAAATGGCGGTCATCACCGCCATTGGCGTGGGGCCCAAGCGCCTGCTGCGGCCGCTGCTGATGCTGGTGGTGCCGGTGGTGGTGCTGGTCGGCGCGTGCTCGCTGTGGCTTGGCCCCTGGGCCGGCCGCACCGCCGAGCAGATGATCCAGGACGCCAACCGCAGCGTGCTGATGGCCGGCCTGGAGCCGGGCCGCTTTACCTCGCTGCCCAATGGCGGGGTGGTCTACCTGTCCTCGATCTCGCCCGATGGCACGAAGCTGGGCCGGGTGTTCCTGCAGCGGCAGAAGGATGACCGCCTGGAGGTGGTCTCCGCCGCCGGCGGCCGCATGTTCTTCGAAGGCAAGCAGCAGCGCTTCCTGGAGCTGGACGATGGCCACCAGGTGGAGGGCCCGCTGGCCGGCGCGCTGGATTACCGCCTGGCGACCTTCGCCCGCAATGACGTGGCCCTGCCCGACGGTGCCCAGGCCAAGGACGAGGATGACCCCGAACTGATGCCGACCCTGCAGCTGCTGGGTGACGACCGCGCCGAGGCCAAGGCCCAGCTGCACCGCCGCATCGCCCCGCCGCTGATTGCCCTGGCCTTCGCCCTGCTGACCGTGCCGCTGGGCCGCAGCTCGCCGCGCCAGCAGCGCTATGGCCGGATGATGCTGGCCCTGCTGGCCTACATGGTCGGCACCAACCTCATGTTCATCGGCAGTGGCTGGATCGCCAACGGCAGGATTCCGCCTGCCGTCGGCCTGTGGTGGCTGACCCTGCCGCTGCTTGGCTTCGCGCTGTGGATGTATTTCCGCGATGGCCGCCTGGCGCGCCCGAAGGGAGCCCGCGCATGAAGCTGCGACCGATGCGTTTCGATTTCTACCTGGGCCGTGCGGTGTTCACCACCGTGCTGCTCACCTGGGCGGTGCTGACCGGCCTGGACGTGGTGATGGCCTTCTCCGGAGAGTTCAAGGACATCGGCAAGAACGGCTATTCGCTGGGCCATGCCGCGGCCTGGGTGCTGTACACCGTGCCGCGCCGGGCCTACACCTTCTTCCCGACCGCCGCGGTGATCGGCGCACTGATGGGCCTGGGCCAGCTGGCCGCCACCTCCGAGCTGACCGCGCTGCGCGCGCTGGGCCTGTCGCGCAAGCGCCTCAGTGTCTCGGTGGCGATTGCCCTTTCGCTGCTGACCGGCCTGATGGTGATCAGTGCCGAGACCCTCGGGCCGTGGGGCCAGAACCGCGCCGACGCGCTGAAGATGAGCGCCAAGTGGGGCACCAATGCGACCACGGCCCGCTATTCGGGCCTGTGGGCACGCGAGGGGGACACCTTCCTCAACGCCGCCAGCGGCGAAGAGCAGCTGGTCGGTGACAAGGGCACACGGCTGATTCTGCGCGACGTGCGCCTGTACCGCATCGCCGAGGACGGCAACATCGCCTCGCTGACCCACGCCGCCACCGCCGAGCACGACAAGGACGGCTGGGTGCTCACCGGGGTCAAGCGTGACACCTTCGCCGAGCGTGGCGCGACCCGCGAAGAAGCCGCACGCGAGCCCTGGGATTCCAAGCTGGATGCCGGCGCGCTGGCGACCGGCATCTCCAAGCCGCGCAACCTGAAGTTGAGCGAGTTGAGCACCAGCATCGAATACCGCGAGCGCAACGGCCTGGATGCCCGCGATTTCGAGGATATCTACTGGAGCCGCTGGTTCTACCCGTTGAACGTGCTGGCGCTGTGCCTGGCCGCCGTGCCGTTCGCGTTCGGTTCGCTGCGCAGCGGCGGCATGGGCAAGCGCCTGTTCCTGGGCATCCTGTTCGCGCTGGGCTTCTGGCTGCTGCAGCTGTTCTTCGGGCGCATGGCCGGTGCGCTGAAATTCGATTACCGCATTGCCTACGCGTTGCCACCCATCGTGATGCTGGCGGTATCCGGCTGGCTGTTCCGGCGCAGGTAGCGCCCGGCCATGCCCGGCGGGTTTTCTCAGCGCTTCGGCATCCGCACCACGCGGGTGCCGCTGGCGCGGTCGTGCCAGGTCAGGCGCTGCCGGTCCAGCCACGCCCACCAGAAGCCCAGCCCGCCCAGCAGCAGCGACAGCGTGGCCACCGCGTAGCGCAGCCACAGCTGGCGGCGCCGCAGCGGCGTGCCATCACGTGATTCCAGCTTCAGCCGCCACGGCCGCATGCCCAGGGTCTGCCCGCCGCGGCGCCAGCTGGCCGTGGCGTACCACCCGGTCACCGCCCAGCACACCGCCCACAGCAGCCACTGCCAGGCGCTGAAGGGCGCGATGTTCTCGCGCTGCGCATGGCCGCTGAAGGTGTAGGCCAGGGTGAACAGCGTGCCGGCCAGCATCCACAGCGCCAGCACCGGCAACGCGTCATAGACCATGGCCAGCACGCGCCACGGCAGCAGCGCACGCGGGCGGGGCGTTTCGGTGGCGGCCGCAGTGGCCGTGTCGGTGGCAGGGCGGGACATGCGCCGAGCATACGCAAAGCTGGCCGCGCCCGCAGTGGTCCTCGTATCCTGCACGCATGGCCGTCATTTCCACCCCTGCCGAACGCCGCCAACTGGTCACCCAGCTGCCGGAACTGCGCGCCGACGACAGCGTGCGCATCCAGCGCTTCCTCGATGCGATCTGGGCCGAGAACGGCCTGGCCCGCGCCACCCTGGACAGCTACCGGCGTGACCTGGAAGGGCTCGCGCGCTGGATGGATGGCCGCGAGGGCGGCCTGGCCGGCATCGAACGCCCGGGCCTGTTCGATTACCTGGCTTGGCGCACCCGCCATGGCTGGTCGCCGCGCAGCAACGCGCGCCTGCTGTCGGCGCTGCGCGCGTTCTTCGCCGATGGCGTGCGCCGCGGCGAGCGCAACGAAGACCCCAGCGCGCTGCTGGACCCGCCCAAGCTGCCCCGGCTGCTGCCCAAGGCGCTGGCCGAAAGCCAGATCGACGCCCTGCTGGCCGCGCCGGACATCGACAGCCCGCTGGGCCTGCGCGACCGCGCCATGCTGGAACTGATGTACGCCGCCGGCCTGCGCGTGAGTGAGCTGGTGCTGCTGCCGGCCACTGCGGTCAACCTGCGCCAGGGCGTGCTGCGGGTGACCGGCAAGGGCAGCAAGGAACGCCTGGTGCCGCTGGGCGAGGAATCGCAGCACTGGCTGGAACGCTACCTGCAGCAGTCGCGGCCGCAGCTGGTGGGCAAGGGCAAGGTGCACGCGCTGGCCGATGGGCAGACGCCGTTGTTCATCGAGCCGAGCCTGCATTCGCTGACCCGGCAGGCGTTCTGGCATCTGGTCAAGCGTCATGCGCAGGTGGCCGGCATCGATCCGGCGCGGATCAGCCCGCACGGCCTGCGCCACAGCTTCGCCACGCACCTGTTGAACCGGGGCGCGGACCTGCGCGCGCTGCAGATGCTGCTGGGCCACAGTTCACTGTCCACGACCCAGATCTACACCCTGGTGGCGCGCGAACACCTGCAGAAGCTGCACGCGCGGCATCACCCACGCGGCTGAATGGACCGCACGGGGCGTCACACGGGGCGTGTGCACGGTCGCGGCCCGTCACACGGGCCTGTGTCAGAATCCGGGGTCTGATTCCCAGCGGATTGCCCATGTTCCGATTTGCCATCGCTGCACTGTTCAGCGCGGTCAGCCTGACCGCCTGCGCCCAACCGGCTCCGCCCGCCGCCAAGGCCCCGACGGCCGCTGCCGCCAAGGCCAGCCCGGGCGCCAACGGCGCCTCCGAACAGTCGGTGCGCGCCGCACTCGCCACGCTCATCCCCGGCTCCAAGGTGGATTACATCGGCTCGGCGCCGTTCCCGGGCTTCCGCGAAGTGCTGGTGTCCGGCCAGCTGCTGTACGTGTCCGACGACGGTCGCTACCTGTTCCAGTCGCAGCCCTACGATATCCAGGCCAAGGGCCCGGCCAACAGCGAAGGGCTGCTCGGCTACCGCCGCGACCTGCTGGCCAAGGCCAACCACGGTGACCGCATCGTGTTTGCCGCGCCCAATGCGAAGTACACCATCAGCGTGTTCACCGATATCGAGTGCGGTTACTGCCGCAAGCTGCACCAGGACATCGCCGAGCTCAACCGCAACGGCATTTCGGTGGAATACCTCGCCTTCCCGCGCATGGGCCTGGGCAGCAAGGACTACGTCGACATGATCTCGGTCTGGTGCGCCGCCGATCGTCGCCAGGCACTCACCAACGCCAAGCGTGGCGACAGCGTGCCGGCGAAGAACTGCACCAACCCGGTGGCCATGCAGTACGCGCTGGGCCAGCAGCTGGGCGTCAACGGCACGCCGGCGATCTTCGCGGCCGATGGCACCCAGCTGGGTGGCTACCTGCCGCCGGCGCAGCTGCGTGCAGCGCTGGAAAAGCTGTCCGCCAAGCGCTGACCGTAATGTCGCCGGGCATGGCCCCGCACTACCGTGGGATGGCCGGGTAGCGCCGGGCCATGCCCGGCGGATGTTGAATCCATGGGGAAAGCCGGGGACGCGGTGCGTCCCCGGCGTTTTTGCTTATTTCAGGCCATCACTGACCGCCTTGGTCAGCGTGCCCTGCGCATCGTCACCACTGAACTCCCAGACAAACGCACCACCCAGGCCCTGCGTTTTCACATAGCCCATCTTGCGGGTGATGTTGGCCGGGGTGTCGAAGCTCCACAGCGTGCTGCCGTTGTAGATCCAGGTGGCACCGGCGGTGTTGTCGGTATAGCCCTGCCAGGCCAGGTTCTTCAGCACCTTCCAGTCTTCGATGCCGGCCTCGTAGGTGCCCGGTGCGGCGCCGCCGGCGGTCTGGTACATGCCATTGTTGCCGCTGGCCACCCCGGTCCAGCCACGACCGTAGTAGCCGATGCCCAGGTTGAGCTTGGCCGCAGGCACGCCGCGGCTGATGAAGGCCTCGATGGCGTCGTTGCTGTTGTACAGCTTCTGGTCGCCGGTGGACGGATCATTCGGCGAATCGAACAACGCCGACTGGTGATTGGTCTTCGCATCCCACGCACCGTGGAAGTCGTAGGTCATCACGTTGATGTAGTCCAGGTACGGGTGGTACGCCGCCGGGTCGGTGACGCGGATCTTGTCGATGCCTGCACCCACCGCCACCGTCAGCAGCAGGCCCGGCCGCACCGCATCGAGCTGGCGGCGGAACTCGGCCATCAGCGCGGTGAAGTTGGCGTTGTCCTCCGGCTTGCCACATTCGATGCCGCAGGCCACCGGGTATTCCCAGTCGATGTCGATGCCGTCGAACACGCCCAGCGCCGCGCCGGCACCACCGGCACCGTCGGTCACCGGCAGGTTGCCCTTGATGTAGGCATCGATGCAGGAGGCGACGAAGGCCTGGCGGTTTTCCGGCCGTGCTGCGCTGGAGAAGCCGCGTGACCAGGTCCAGCCGCCCAGCGAGATCAGCACCTTCAGGTTCGGGTACTTGGCCTTGAGCTGCTTGAGCTGGTTCCAGTTGCCGCGCAGCGGCTGGTCCCAGGTATCGGCGCCGCCGCTCACGCTCTCACCCGCGCCGAAGGCCTTGCTGTAATCGGCGAACGCATCGCCGCCGGCGCCGGTGTTGGGGTCCGACGCTTGGGTGATGCCCACTTCGCAGCGGTTGTTGCGCACGTTGCCGAAGGCGTAGTTGATGTGGGTCAGGCGCGCGGCCGAGCCGCTGCTGTCGATGTTCTTCACCCGGTAGTTGCGGCCGTAGATGCCCCATTGGGTGAAGTAGCCGATGACCCGCTTGCCGGTGCCGCCACCGTCACCGGCCAGCGTGGTGGCGCTTAGCTCGGTGCCCTGTGCCGAGGCGTTGCCGGCGTTGTCGCGGGCGCGTACGCGGTAGCGGTAGGTGGTCGAGGCGCTCAGGCCACCATCGACGTAGCTGGCGCTGGATGGCGAGCCGACCAGGCTGCCGTTGCGGTACACATCGTAGCCGGCCAGGCCGCTGCCGCCGGTGTTGTCGGTGGACGGGCTCCAGCTCAGCGCGATGCTGCTGGCGGTGCGGGTGCCCACGGCGAGGCCGCCGGGCACGCTGGGCGCGGTGGTATCGCCGCTGGCCGCGTTGACGGTGATGGTGACGGTGGGCGTGCTTGTGGTGGCGTTGTTGTTGTCGGTGGCCACCGCGCGCAAGGTGTGGCTGCCGGCGCTGGCGTTGGCCCAGCTGGCGCTGTAGGGCGTGCTGGTGTCGACGCCGATCGAGCTGCCATCGCGGAAGAACTCGACCTTGCTGACGCTGCCATCCGGGTCGCTGGCCGTGGCGCTGACGGTGACCGTGCTGCCGGCGCTGAAGGTGGCGCCGTTGGCCGGCGAAGTCAGGCTGACCACGGGCGGCTGGTTGACGCCGCTGCCATCACAGGCGCCGAGGTTGGTGTAGTAGGGCGCGCCGGCCGGATGGTCCGGCGGTGCGTTCCAGATGTCCTGGTTCGCCCGATAGAGGACGCCTCCCTTCTGCAGGGTGTCGCCGCCCCGGTAGATTTTGGCCTGGTCCCACTGCGCCACGCCGGCACAGCTGGCGGCCTGGGCCAGGCCGGGCAGGGCGGTCGCCCCGGCGGCGAGGGCCAGCAGCCAGGCCAGGCGGCGCGGGCGGGGTGAGCGGGAGGAACGTTCGGCACTGCGTACATCGGCACTCTGCACAAGCTTGTCGTACATGGTGTGTCTCCGACTTCCGGTGGCGCGCGGGCCGGATGGCGCCGCGCGTGACGCAGGTCCGGACGTCGCCCGGGAGAGGGGCGACGGTGGGGGCGGACGGGGTACCTGGCTGACCGGGGAGAGAGTCCGGGGCCAAGTAGGGACAACGTTGTCATCAATTGCCGTGGCAATCCGTGAACGAGTGCATGGTTCCGGCATTCCGGCTAAGAGCGGCGCTTGCGCGCGGTTGGCTGCCATCGGCGGAGCCCCCTCGTGGCTGGGAATTTCCGCGAAGAGCGGATTTCTGTGGGAGGGCCGGGCGGGTGGGTTGCGCAGGGGACGCTGCAAGTACGTCATGTAAGCTCGTAGGCGCCATCCATGGCGCCTGCGCCCCTGCGCAACCCACCCGCCCGGCCACGGACAGGTTCCTGCGCGCGCCAGCCACGAAAGACAAAAGAAAAATTCAAAAGCAAACGCCGGTCGCTTCGCTCCTGATGCCTCATTTCCTGCTTCTGATCTGCTTCCCCGTTGCCGGCCAGCGGCACCGGGCGGCATCCACGCATGGCCGTGTCGACCAAGGTCGACACCTACCAACAGCCGCGTGGACCTGTCAGGGGTGGGGTGGTGTGGGCTTGCAGGACCGCAGGCGCCATGGATGGCGCCTACGAGCCCCCATGGACGGGTTTACGGCGTGTCCTGCAAGCCCACACCGCCCCGCCCAACCCGCAGCAGTCCAGGACCGCTGTTGCTCTGGCTGTTGCTCTGGCTCTGGCCGTTGCCCTGGCCTCTGCGGGTGCCGGGCGCCGCCCGGCCAAAGCCCTCCCCCCGGTTCCGGTACAATGTCGGGCCCGTTTCCCAACTACGGTTCCCCGGACATGATGGTCCTCGAGGGCGCGCCCGCCCTGTCGCTGTTCCGCCGCGAACGCCTTGAATCCCGCCTGCAGTCCATCGCTCCCTCCCTGCGCATAAGCGGTGCCTGGCACGTCTACTTCGTCCAGCCCGAAGGCACGGCCGCCCCCGACGTGGCCACGCTGTGCCGCATCCTGGAAGCCCAGCCGCAGGCCGAGGCCATCGCCGACGGCGCCGTCAGCCGCATCGTCGTGCCCCGCCTGGGCACCCTGTCGCCCTGGTCCAGCAAGGCCACCGAACTGGTCCGCGGTGCCGGCCAGCCGGTCAGCCGGGTCGAGCGCGGCCTGCGCATCGACGTGCAGGGCTGGCCGACCGACGCCGCCGCCCAGCAGGCGCTGGTCAAGGCCCTGCATGACCCGATGACCCAGTCGGTGCTGGACACCGTCGACCAGGGCCAGGCCCTGTTCACCACCCCGGCGCGGGGTGAACTGGAACGCGTGCCGGTGGACCAGCTGGAGGCCGCCAACCAGCGCCTCGGCCTGGCCATGGCCCAGGACGAGATCGACTACCTGCGCGAACGCTTCACCTCGCTGGGCCGCTCGCCGTCCGATGTCGAACTGATGATGTTCGCGCAGGCCAACTCCGAGCACTGCCGCCACAAGATCTTCAACGCCAGCTGGACCATCGACGGCCAGGAACAGGACCGTTCGCTGTTCCGGATGATCAAGAACACCCACCAGCAGACCCCGCAGCACACGCTCAGCGCGTACAGCGACAATGCCGCGGTGATCGAAGGCCACTTGGCCTCGCGCTACCGCCCCGATCCGGCCAGTGGCGAGTACCGCCGCGAACCGCAGGTGCCCAGCGCCTTCCAGATCAAGGTGGAAACGCACAACCACCCGACCGCGATCGCGCCGTTCCCGGGCGCCTCTACGGGTAACGGTGGCGAGATCCGCGATGAGGGCGCGACCGGCCGCGGTGGCAAGCCGAAGGCCGGCCTGTCCGGTTTCTCGGTCTCGCACCTGCGCATTCCCGAGCTGCCGCAGCCGTGGGAAGCGCCGCGCGCGCTGAACCCGCGCATGGCACCCGCGCTGGAAATCATGACCGACGGTCCGCTCGGCGGCGCCGCGTTCAACAACGAGTTCGGCCGCCCGAACCTGCTCGGCTATTTCCGCAGCTTCGAGCTGCCTGAAGGCGCCGATCTGGTGCGCGCCTACGACAAGCCGATCATGCTGGCCGGTGGCCTGGGCGCGATCGACCGCATCCAGGTCGACAAGATCCAGCTGCAGGCCGGTGATGCGGTCATCGTGCTCGGTGGCCCGGCGATGCTGATCGGCCTCGGTGGCGGTGCCGCCAGTTCGGTGGCCTCCGGCGAAAGCGCCGAGGACCTGGACTTCGCCAGCGTGCAGCGCGACAACCCGGAAATGGAGCGCCGCTGCCAGGAGGTCATCGACCGCTGCGTGGCGATGGGCGCCAACAACCCGATCAAGTTCTTCCACGACGTCGGTGCCGGTGGCCTGTCCAATGCCATCCCCGAACTGCTGCACGACTCGAATGTCGGCGGCGTCATCGACCTGGGCAAGGTGCCCACCGATGATCCGTCGCTGTCGCCGATGCAGCTGTGGTGCAACGAATCGCAGGAACGTTACGTGCTGGGCGTGGCCCAGGAGCGCCTGGCCGAGTTCGCCGCGCTGTGCGCCCGCGAGCGTTGCCCGTTCGCCGCCGTTGGCGTGGCCACCGCCGAGGAACACCTGGTCGTGGCTTACGGCGCCGTGCCGGGCCACACCCCGGCCGATGCGCCGATCGACCTGCCGATGGACGTGCTGTTCGGCAAGCCGCCGAAGATGCACCGTGACACCGCGCACCCGCCGGCCCCGCGCTGGCCGGCGCTGAAGACCGGTGCCCTGGACCTGCAGGAAGCCGGCCTGCGCGTGCTCGCGCACCCGACCGTGGCCTCGAAGAACTTCCTGGTCACCATCGGTGACCGCAGCGTCGGTGGCCTGACCGCGCGCGAGCAGATGGTCGGCCCGTGGCAGCTGCCGGTGGCCGATGCGGCCATCACCCTGGCCGACTTCGACGGCGTAGCCGGCGAAGCGATGTCGCTGGGCGAGCGCACCCCGCTGGCCCTGCTCGATGCCGCTGCTTCGGCACGCATGGCCGTGGGCGAAGCGCTGACCAACCTGTGCGCGGCCCCGGTCGATGCGCTGGATGAGATCAAGCTGTCGGCGAACTGGATGGCCGCTGCCGGCCACCCGGGCGAAGACGCGCTGCTGTACGACGCGGTGAAGGCCGTGGGCATGGAACTGTGCCCGCAGCTGGACATCAGCATTCCGGTGGGGAAGGACTCGCTGTCGATGCAGGCGCAGTGGCACGACCAGGGCGAAGCGCACAAGAGCGTGTCGCCGGTGTCGCTGGTCATCTCGGCGTTCGCGCCGGTCGCCGACGTGCGCCAGCAGCTCACCCCGCTGCTCGACCGCGACGTGGACAGCGAGCTGTGGCTGATCGGCCTCGGTGCCGGCAAGCAGCGTCTGGGCGGCTCGATCCTGGCCCAGGTGCATGCCGACCACGGCGACCTGCCGGCGTTCGCCGGTGCCGCCCCGGACCTGGATGACCCGCAGCGCCTGCGTGGCTTCTTCGAACTGATCCGCGATGCGCGCCAGGCCGGCCTGCTGCTGGCCTACCACGACCGCAGCGACGGTGGTGCCTTCGCCGCACTGTGCGAAATGGCCTTCACCTCGCGTCTCGGCCTGGACATCACCCTCGATGCCTGGGGCGATGATCCCTTCCGCAGCCTGTTCAACGAAGAACTGGGTGCGGTGGTGCAGATCGCCCGCGAAGACCGTGCGGCCTTCGCAGACCTGGTCGAGCGCCATGCACTGATCGAGTGCGCGCAGCGCATCGCCAAGCCGACCACCGCACCGGTGGTGCGCGTGTCGCTGGGCGGCGAGAACCTGGCCGAATGGCGCTGGGAAGCGCTGTTCGACGCCTGGTGGTCGGTCACCCACGCGATGCAGAAACGCCGCGACAATCCGGCCAACGCCGATGCCGAGCGTGAGGTGGCGCGTGCGTTCAACGCGCCGGGCCTGAAGCCCAAGCTGAGCTTCGACCTCAACGAAGACGTGGCCGCGCCGTTCATCAGCACCGGCGCGCGTCCGCGCGTGGCCGTGCTGCGCGAACAGGGCGTCAACGGCCAGATCGAAATGGCCAACGCCTTCGAACGTGCCGGCTTCCGCGCGTACGACGTGCATATGAGCGACCTCATCGAAGGCCGCGTCGCCCTGCAGGAGTTCACCGGCCTGGTGGCCTGTGGCGGCTTCAGCTACGGCGACGTGCTCGGTGCTGGTCGTGGCTGGGCGACCTCGATCCTCGAGCGCAGCGCGCTGCGTGATGCCTTCGGCGCGTTCTTCGCCCGCGAGGACAGCTTCGCCCTGGGCGTGTGCAACGGCTGCCAGATGATGAGCCAGCTGAAGGACATCATCCCCGGTGCCGAGCACTGGCCGCAGTTCCGCCGCAACGCCAGCGAGCAGTTCGAAGCCCGCACCGCGCTGCTGGAAGTGGTGGAGTCGCCGTCGATCCTGCTGCGTGGCATGGCCGGTTCGCGCCTGCAGGTAGCGGTGGCACATGGCGAAGGCCAGGCCGTGTTCGACAACACCGTGGACCAGGCCACCGCCCGCGTGGCGCTGCGCTACGTTGACGGCAACGGCAACGTCGCCAGCCAGTACCCGCTGAACCCGAACGGTTCGCCGGACGGCATCACCGGCCTGACCAGCACCGACGGTCGCGTCACCATCATGATGCCGCACCCGGAACGCACGCCGCGTGCGCTCAACCTGAGCTGGGCCCCGGCCGAGTGGCAGGGTGATTCGCCGTGGATGCGCATGTTCCGCAACGCGCGGGTGTGGTGCGGCTGACGGCGTAATCGCCGCGCAGGCCGCAATGCGATGAAGTACGGAAAACCCGGCAGGCGACTGTCGGGTTTTTCTTTATGCGGGCAGAAAATCCTGCCGCAGCGGTGAGTTACATGCATTTACATGGCGTCGATATCTCGTCACAAACAAATAACAAAATCGCAGAATAAATAGGCGAAAAAGTGAACTGGGTCACGGCAACCGCTTTTCCTGCGTCAAAGTCTTGACGATAAGGAAAGTTCCCGTTAACACTTGGGCCCTGTTTCAAATCTGTTCATATCGCAGTAACCGCACGTCGCTCTGCGCCCGGTTTTCTGTCGCTGCGCGGCGTTCGGCAATACCCGCAGTAAATCACGCGAATAACGCCCTTGGGGGACGTTGGACCAGAAGGTCCGGCGATGGCGTTGCTTTGCCTAAAACCAGTCCAAAAAATCAGGAGCCGTACCGATGAATCGGATTTATCGCAAGGTCTGGAACAAAGCGTTGGGTCAGTTGGTGGTGGCCTCGGAACTGGCCTCTTCCGACACCCGCGGTGGGGTCGTCGACCGGCGCCGCGATGCCGACCACGTCCGGCCGGTGACCCTGGCCGCAGCGCTTGCCCTGGCCATGGGACTGGGAGGCTCCGGCCTCGCCGCCGCACAGTCGGTGGAAGTGGGCGGCAACGCCAACTGCGTGACCCTCAGCAGCAGCCTGATCGACCAGTGCGTGGTCGACGGCAGCGCCAACGCCAGCGGCCGCAACGCGGTGGCCGTGGGCACCGGCAGCACCGCCAGCGCCGCCAACAGCGTCGCGCTGGGTGCAGGCTCCCTTGCCAACCGCGCCAATGCCGTGTCGGTGGGCGCAACCGGCAGCGAACGACAGATCACCAACGTGGCCGCTGGTACGGCGGCCACCGATGCGGTCAACCGCGCGCAGCTCGATGCGCAGGCGCAGGCCACCCAGGCCGCACTGGCCACTGCCACCGCGCAGGGCCGCCGCTACTTCAAGGCCGATGGTGCGGGCGATGACAGCGACGCCGCGCAGATCGATGGCGAAGGCGCACTGGCCGCCGGCGCATCCGCCACCGCCGATGGCGACGACACCACGGCGCTGGGCCACAACGCACAGGCGATCGCTGGCAGCGCCACCGCCGTCGGCGCGCAGTCGCAGGCCTTGGGCAGCGGCAGCACCAGCGTCGGCGCAGGCAGCACCGCCAGCGGCACCGCATCGGTCAGCTTCGGCGTCGGTGCCGAAGCCAGCGGCGGTTACAGCACCGCATTGGGCGGGCTGTCCAGCGCCTCGGCCTTCAACGCAACCGCGGTCGGCAACGCCGCCAATGCCAGCGGCTCCAACAGCGTGGCCGTCGGCGGCGATGCAGAAGCCAGCGGCGCCTACAGCACCGCCACCGGCCAGGGCAGCCTCGCCACCGGCACCAACTCCGTAGCCGTGGGTGGCGCGCTGTTCGGCCTGCTGCCGACCGAAGCCTCGGGCGATTACTCCACCGCCGTCGGTGGCGGCGCGTGGGCGCCGGGCACCAATGCCACAGCATTGGGCAACGCCGCCGAAGCACAGGGCGCCAACAGCGTCGCGCTGGGTGCCGATTCGATCGCCGAGCGTGACAACACCGTCTCGGTCGGTGGCGCCGGCAACACGCGCCAGATCACCAACGTTGCTGCCGGTACCGAAGGCACCGACGCGGTCAACAAGGATCAGCTGGACGAGGTCGCCGCGACCGCGGAGAACACCCGCAAGTACTTCCAGGCCACTGGCAGCGAAGACAGCGATGCCGGCGCCCTGGCCGAGGGCGACAGCGCGCTTGCCGCCGGTGAAGCAGCCAACGCCATCGGCGATGGCGCCACCGCGCTCGGCGGCGGTGCCGTGGCCATTGCCGCGAAGGCCACGGCAGTCGGCTACAACAGCCTGGCCACCGGCGAGAACGCCTCGGCCGTGGGCACCAACGCAGAGGCCAGCGGCAGCGACAGCGCCGCGCTGGGCAGCGGTGCGGTGGCCAGTGAAACCAGCACCACCGCAACCGGCGCCGGTGCGCAGGCCACGGCGGTCTACAGCACCGCCACCGGTGCCGAAGCCGTTGCCAGCGGCGCGCAGTCGCTGTCCAGCGGCTTCCGCGCGGCGGCGTCGGCCGACGGCGCCACCGCCGTCGGCGGCTACAGCGAAGCCAGCGGCCGCCTCGGTTCGGCACTGGGCTATGGCACCGTCGCCAGCGGCGCCAACAGCACCGCCGCTGGCGTGTTCGCCACGGCCACCGGTGCCGGCGCCGTCGCCGTCGGTGAAGCCAGCGAAGCGACCGGCGACGAGAGCGTGGCCATCGGCGGCAGCACCTACTTCGGCCTGATCACCTCGCGCGCCAGCGGCTACGGTGCATCGGCCTATGGTGCCGGCGCATGGGCCACCGAAGACTATGCAACCGCGATCGGCTGGAATGCCTGGGCCGACGGCGCGCAGTCCACCGCGCTCGGTGCCAGCGCCACCGCCAACGGCAGCAACAGCGTCGCCCTCGGCGCGGCCTCGCAGGCCGACCGTGACAACACCGTGGCCGTCGGCAGCGATGGCAACGAACGTCAGGTGACCCATGTCGCCGCAGGCACCGAAGACACCGATGCGGTCAACGTCGGCCAGCTGAAGGACGTGGCTGCGGTGGCCGATACCACTGCCAAGCGCTTCCAGGCCACCGGCAGCAGCAACAGCGATGCCGGTGCGCTGGCCGACGGTGACGACGCGCTCGCCGCCGGCGAGGCCGCCAATGCCATCGGCAACGGCGCCACCGCGGTCGGTGCCGGCGCGACCGCCGTCGCCCAGAACGCCACGGCCGTGGGCTACAACGCACTGGCCAGCGGCCAGAACAGCGCCGCCTTCGGCAACAACGCACAGGCCGCCGGCCCGGGCAGCGTCGCCGTCGGTGGCGCTGCCGTCGATGAAGACGGCAACCCGCTGATCACCAGCGGTGGCGTGCCGGTGGAAACCGGCGCCACCAGCGCTGGTGTCGGTGGTACCGCCGTCGGTGCCAGCGCCGAAGCCAGCGGTTTTGCCGCCTCGTCCTACGGTGTCGGCGCCTATGCCGCCGGCGCGCAGTCTTCGGCCTTCGGTGCGGTGGCCAATGCAGTGGGTGACTACTCCACCGCGCTGGGCACGCAGAGCAACGCCACCGGCACCAGCAGCGTGGCCATCGGTGGCCCGGCCGACCTGATCCCGGGCCTGGGCTTCTTCGTGCAGACCCAGGCCAGTGGCGAAGCCGCCACGGCCGTCGGTGCCGGTGCCATCGCCAGCGGCGATCATGCCGTGGCCAACGGCAGCCTGACCGAAGCCTCCGGCGCCGAATCGACGGCGGTGGGCTACTTCGCCTATGCGCCGGGCGAGAACGCCAGCGCGCTGGGTGCGCAGACCTGGGCCAGTGGTGCGCAGAGCACCGCCGTGGGCTACTACGCCACCGCGCGTGGCGCCAACAGCATCGCCCTCGGTGCCAACTCCGAAGCGGTGCGCGACAACAGCGTGGCCGTCGGCAGCGAAGGCAACGATCGCCAGATCACCAACGTGGCCGCCGGTACCGAAGACACCGATGCGGTGAACAAGGCCCAGCTCGATGCCGTGGCCAGCACCGCCGACACCACCGCGCGCTTCTTCCAGGCGCAGGGCGAGGAGGGCAGCGATGCCGGCGCCTACGCCGAGGGCGAAGGTGCGGTGGCTGCGGGTTCGGCCAGCAACGCGATCGGCGCAGGTGCGCTTGCGCAGGGCGCAGGTGCCGCTGCCATCGGCGCCGACACCGTGGCCCTCGGCCGCAACACCTTCGCCGACGGCGACGGTGCTGTCGCCATCGGTGGCCTAGGCCAGGCGTACGACGAGTACAACCAGCCGCTGCTGGACGACGAAGGCAATCCGGTGCAGATCGGCACCACCGCCTCGGCCGGTTCCACTGCGGTGGGCAACGCCGCGCAGGCCACCGGCGCCAGCAGCAGCGCCTTCGGCAATGCCGCGCAGGCGACCGGTGACAACAGCTTCGCCGCGGGCGGCAAGTCGCGCGCCAACGGCAGCTATGCCGTCGCCATCGGCGACAGTGCCTTTGCCAAGGCCGATGACAGCACCGCCGTCGGTGGTTACAGCACCGCCAGCGAAGAAGGCGCGACCGCCTTCGGTGCAGGTGCGTGGGCGACCGGTACCAACGCCTCGGCCTTCGGCCCGGCGGCCTGGGCCAGTGCCAACGGCGCGACCTCCATCGGCTACAACAGCTGGGCCAACGGTGTCAGCTCGACCGCCGTCGGTCGCGGTGCCTTCAGCTACGGCGATTACAGCCTGGCGCTGGGCTTCCAGGCACTCGGCAACAGCGTCAACAGCATCGCGGTGGGCACCAATACCGTGGCCGGTGGCGAAAGTGCCATCGCCCTCGGTGCCGGCAGCACCGCCAACGGCAACAATGCCGTGGCCCTGGGCGCAGGCTCGGTGGCTGACCGCGACCGCAGCGTGTCGGTCGGCAGCGCCGGCAGCGAACGCCAGGTCACCAACGTCGCCGCCGGCACCCAGGCCACCGATGCAGTGAACAAGGCCCAGCTGGATGCCGTGGCCGCCAGCGCAGGCACCGGCAACAAGTTCTTCCAGGCCAGCGGCAGCGACGACAGCGATGCCGGCGCCTACGTGGAAGGTGACAACGCCCTGGCCGCCGGCGAAGCCGCCAATGCCATCGGTGACGGCACCGTCGCACTGGGCAGCGGTGCCAATGCCATCGGCAGCAACGCGCAGGCGATCGGCTTCAATGCCCTGGCCACGGCGGACAACGCCAGCGCCATCGGCGCCAACGCGCAGGCCACCGGCGAGTACGCCACCGCGCAGGGTGCGGAAAGCGAAGCCAGCGGCGAGCAGAGTGCGGCTTTCGGTGCCGCTGCCGTGTCCAGTGGTGCCGGCAGCACCGCCACCGGCGTGCTGTCCGAAGCCAGCGGTGAGGAAGCCGTGGCGGTGGGTTACTTCAGCACCGCCAGCGGCGAAGCCGCGACCGCGGTCGGCAGCGAAAGCGTCGCCAGCGGTACCGCTTCGGCAGCGTTCGGCATCGGTGCCGAAGCCACCGGCGGCTACAGCACCGCCATCGGCGGCTATGCCAGCGCATCGGCCTTCAACGCCACCGCGTTCGGCAACTTCGCCAACGCCTCCGGTTCCAACAGCGTGGCGCTCGGTGGTGATTCGGAAGCCTCCGGTGCCTATGCCACGGCCACCGGCCAGGGCAGCCTGGCCACCGGCGTGAACAGCGTGGCCATCGGTGGTTCGCTGTTCGGCCTGCTCGCCACCGAAGCGTCGGGTGACTACTCCACCGCGGTCGGTGGTGGTGCCTGGGCACCGGGCACCAACGCTACGGCGCTGGGCAATGCAGCCGAAGCACAGGGCGCCAACAGCGTGGCCCTGGGCGCCGACTCGATTGCAGACCGCGACAACACGGTCTCGGTCGGTGGTGCTGGCAACACGCGCCAGATCGCCAACGTCGCGGCCGGCACCGAAGGCACCGATGCGGTGAACAAGGACCAGCTGGATGCCGTCGCCGCCACCGCGGAGAACACCAGCAAGTACTTCCAGGCCAGCGGCAGCGACGACAGCGATGCCGGCGCCTATGTGGAAGGCGACAACGCACTGGCCGCCGGTGAGGCCGCCAATGCCATCGGCGACGGTGCTACCGCGCTCGGCAGTGGTGCCACCGCAGTGGCGGCCAACGCCACCGCGGTTGGCTTCAACAGCCTGGCGACCGGCGGCAACGCCGCAGCGATCGGTAACAACGCCCAGGCCACCGGCGAAGACAGCGCCGCCCTTGGCAGCGGTGCCGTCGCCAGCGAAACCAGCAGCACCGCCGCCGGTGCCGGCGCGCAGGCCACTGCCGCGTACAGCACTGCCAACGGTGCCGAAGCCATCGCCAGCGGCGCGCAGTCGCTGGCCAGCGGCTTCCGTGCCTCGGCCTCGGCCGATGGCACCACCGCCGTCGGCGGCTACAGCGAAGCCAGCGGTCGCCTCGGCTCCGCCATGGGCTACGGCACCCTGGCCAGCGGTGCCAACAGCACCGCGGCCGGCGTGTTCGCCACCGCCAGCGGTGCCAGCTCCGTGGCCATGGGTGATTCCAGCGAAGCCACGGGCGATGAAAGCGTGGCCATCGGCGGCAGCACCTTCTTCGGCCTGATCCCGGCGCGGGCCAGCGGTTACGGCGCGGCGGCCTTCGGTGCCGGTGCCTGGGCGACCGACGACTACGCCACCGCCATCGGCTGGAACTCCTGGGCCGGCGCAGTGCAGTCCACCGCGCTGGGTGCCGGGGCCACTGCCAACGGCATCAACAGTGTCGCGCTGGGCGCAGGCTCCACGGCCGACCGTGACAACACGGTGGCCGTCGGCAGCGATGGCGGCGAACGCCAGGTCACCCATGTGGCAGCGGGTACCGAAGGCACCGATGCGGTGAACAAGAACCAGCTGGATGCCGTGGCTGCTACTGCTGAACAGACCAGCAAGTACGTTCAAGCCAGCGGCAGCGCCGACAGCGATGCCGGCGCCTATGTGGAAGGCGACAACGCACTGGCTGCCGGTGAAGCCTCCAACGCCATCGGCAACGGCGCCTCCGCGCTGGGCAGCGGCGCCACCGCCCTGGCTGAAAATGCCACGGCGGTCGGCTTCAACAGCCTGGCCACCGGCGGCAATGCCGCGGCCGTCGGCAACGAGGCGCAGGCCACCGGCGAGAACAGCGCGGCCTATGGCAGCGGCGCGGTGGCCAGCGAGATCAGCAGCACCGCCACCGGCAACGCGGCGCAGGCCACGGGTGTCTACAGCACGGCCAGCGGTGCCGAAGCCATCGCCAGCGGCGCGCAGTCGCTGGCCAGCGGCTTCCGCGCCTCCGCCACCGCCGATGGCACCACCGCCGTCGGTGGTTACAGCGAAGCCAGCGGCCGCCTCGGCACCGCACTGGGCTACGGCTCGGCGGCCACCGGCGCCAACACCACCGCGGTCGGCTTCGGTGCCGCTGCGGCCGGTGCCAACGCGGTGGCGATGGGCCAGTCCAGCGAAGCCACGGGTGATGAAAGCGTGGCCATCGGTGGCAGCACTTACTTCGGCCTGATCCCGGCGCGGGCCAGCGGTACCGGCGCGGCGGCCTTCGGTGCCGGTGCCTGGGCGACCAGCGACTACGCCAGCGCCATCGGCTGGAACGCCTGGGCCGACGCGACCGATGCCACCGCGCTGGGTGCCAACAGCACCGCCAGTGCGGCCAACAGCGTCGCGCTCGGCAACGGCTCGCAGGCCGACCGCGCCAACACGGTGTCGGTGGGCAACGCGGCCGCGCAGCGGCAGATCACCAACGTGGCCGCCGGTACCGAAACCACCGATGCGGTGAACAAGGGCCAGCTCGACGCCGTGGCCGCTACCGCCGATGCGGTCGGCCAGCGCTTCAAGGCCAATGGCAGTGGCGTGGCTACCGCCACCGGCACCGATGCCGTGGCCGTGGGTTCGGGCGCGACTGCAAGCGGCAACCGCAGCAATGCCGTGGGCAGCAGCGCCAACGCCATCGGCAATGCATCGCTGGCGCTGGGTGCCAACAGTGCGGTCAGCGGCAACAACTCGGTGGCCCTGGGTGTCGGCGCGCGTGCGGTGGAAGCCAACGTGGTCTCGGTCGGTGGCGGCAACGGCACCGATGGTCCAGCCACCCGCCGCATCGTCAACGTGGCCGACGGCCGCATTGCCGCCGGCAGCAGCGACGCAGTCACCGGTTCGCAGCTCAACGTCACCAACCAGCGCGTGGGTGCAGTCGAAACCCGCGTCGGTGATTTCGATTCGCGCATCGCCACGGTGGAATCCACCTCGGCCAACGCGGTGGCCTACGACGATGCCACCCGCGACCAGCTGACCCTGTCCGGCATCGAAGGCACCGTCATCAACAACGTCGGCGCCGGCAGCATCGCGTCCGGCAGCCGCCAGGCGATCAACGGCGGCCAGCTGTTCCAGTCGCTCAGCGATGCCGCCAGCATCCTCGGCGGCGGTGCCAGCGTCGGCATGCAGGGGGTGTTCATCGCGCCGAACTACGTCATCCAGGGCTCGACCTACAGCAATGTCGGCGACGCACTGGGTGCACTGGACAGGAAGGTGACCGAGCTTGACCAGCGCACTGCCGGTGGCACCAGCCGCACGGCAACGGCCAGCCTGCGCAGCGCCAGCGTGCAGGCGAGCACCGCCCAGGTCGCCACCGTGGCCGAGGCCGATGCAGTGGCCTCGCGGTCGAACGTGGTGGCCAAGCCCAGCGTCGAAGGCGCCACGGCGGCGCAGCCGGCCGTCGGTGCCAACGCAGTCGCCATGGGTGACGGCGCCGTCGCCAGCGGCGCTTCGTCCACGGCCATCGGCCAGGGCGCATCGGCCACCGCCGCCAATGCGGTTGCACTGGGCCAGGGCTCGGTCGCCGACCGCGCCAACACGGTGTCGGTGGGCAGCGAAGGCAACGAACGCCAGGTCACCAACGTGGCCGCAGGTACCGCGGCCACCGATGCGGTGAACAAGGGCCAGCTGGACCGCGGTATCACCACCGCCAACAGCTACACCGACAGCCGCGTGCAGGCCGTCGCCGACAGCTTCGATGTGTTCAAGGGCGAAGTGGATGGCCGCCTGCGCCACATGGATCGCCGCATCGACCGCCAGGGCGCGATGAGCGCGGCCATGCTCAACATGGCCACCAGTGCCGCCGGCATCCGCACCCAGAACCGGGTCGGCGTCGGCATCGGTTTCCAGGGCGGTGAATCGGCGATGTCGCTGGGTTACCAGCGTGCGATCAGCGATCGCGCCACGGTCACCCTCGGCGGTGCGTTCAGCAGTGATGACGCCTCGGTCGGCGTCGGTGCCGGCTTCGGTTGGTAAGGCAACAACGCGCCGGCGGTCACGCCGCCGGTGCTGCTTCTGCTACAGGGCCTGAGGGGAGGTCTCGGCAACCCCGGCTCGGCCAGCCGGGATCCGTCAAGGATTGATGGCCGCAGTGTTGGATCCAACCATGACCCAGAAGAGGAATGTGACGTGATCAATAAGCAGAACCTTCGCATCAACGTGCTTGCCGCCGCCCTGCTGTCGGTGACCGCCGCAGGCGCGGTCCACGCTGCCGGCCTGCCGACCCGCGAGCCGGTACGCCAGGCCAGCACCGCCGAAACGGGCACCGACCGCATCATCGTGATGTACGCGAAGGGCACCCTGGCCGCCAGCGATCGCTCGGCCAAGCTGTCCACCGTGCAGTCCGCACTCACCCGCGCCAGCCTGTCCGGTGGCACCAGCCGCGCCAGCGCGATGGGTCCGCAGGTGGTGCGCAAGCTCGGCATCGGTGCCGATGTGATCCGCCTGCAGGGCCGCCTGGCCCCGGCGGAACTGCAGCGCGTGCTGAAGGAGCTCAAGGCCGATCCCTCGGTCAAGTACGCCGAAGCCGATGTCAAGCTGCGCCGCACCGAGCTGCGCGCGGGCGACGTGAAGCCGGCCCTGGTGCCGAATGATCCCTACTACGCGCAGTACCAGTGGCACCTGAGCAACCCGACCGGTGGCATCAACGCGCCGTCGGCCTGGGACGTCTCGCAGGGCGAGGGCGTGGTCGTTGCCGTGCTCGATACCGGCATCCTGCCGCAGCACCCGGACCTGGTCGGCAACCTGCTTCCGGGCTACGACTTCATCAGCGATGCCGAGACCTCGCGCCGTTCCACCGACGACCGCGTGCCGGGTGCACAGGACTACGGTGACTGGGTCGAGAACGCCAACGAGTGCTACAACGGCTCGCAGCCGGAAGACAGCTCCTGGCACGGTACCCACGTGGCCGGCACCGTCGCCGAGCAGACCAACAACGGCGTCGGCATGGCCGGTGTCGCACACAAGGCCAAGGTCCTGCCGGTGCGCGTGCTCGGCAAATGCGGTGGCTACCTCTCCGACATCACCGACGCGATCACCTGGGCGTCCGGTGGCACCGTCGCCGGCATTCCCGCCAACACCAACCCGGCCGAAATCATCAACATGAGCCTGGGTGGCAGCGGTGCCTGCGCAGGCGCCTACCAGGATGCGATCAGCGGCGCGATCTCGCGTGGCACCACCGTGGTGGTGGCCGCCGGCAACGACACCGACAACGCCGCCAACTACCGCCCGGCCAGCTGCGACGGCGTGGTGACCGTGGGTGCGACGCGCATCACCGGTGGCATCACCTACTACTCCAACTACGGCACGCGCGTGGACCTGTCCGGCCCGGGCGGTGGCGGCAGCGTGGACGGCAACCCGGGCGGCTACATCTGGCAGGCCGGTTCGGATGCGGCAACCACTCCGGATTCGGGCGCCTACAGCTACATGGGCCTGGGCGGTACCTCGATGGCCTCGCCGCACGTGGCCGGCGTTGCTGCGCTGGTGCAGAGCGCGCTCATCGCCAGTGGCAAGGATCCGCTGACCCCGGCGGCGATGCGTACGCTGCTGAAGGAAACCGCGCGTCCGTTCCCGGTCACCATTCCGGCATCGACCCCGATCGGCACCGGCATCGTCGACGCCAAGGCCGCGCTGGCCAAGGCCCTGGCCGAGCCGTGCACCGAGAACTGCGAACCCGAAGGCATCCCGCTGACCAACAAGGTGGCTCTCGCCGGTGTTGCCGGTGCGACCGGCAGCGAGACCGTGTACACCTTCGAAGCCGTCGCCGGCAAGCAGCTGAGCGTGTTGACCTACGGCGGCACCGGTAACGTCTCGGTGTACGTGGCGCAGGGCCGTGTGCCGACCGCCACCGACAACGACGCCAAGTCGAGCCGCCCGGGCAACACCGAAACCGTGCGCGTGGCCAAGCCGGTGGCCGGCACCTACTACGTGAAGGTGGTGGGCGAAGCGGCCTTCAACGGCGTGACCATCCTGGCCACCCAGTAAGGGCCACGGTTGCACGTAATGTCGTAAGTGAATTGGCGACGCCCGTTACCGGAAGGTGACGGGCGTCGTCTTTCTTGGTCCTGCGCGCACAAGGCAGCGGAAGTCCGGGCTGAACTGCTAAAGTCGGGAGGATCGACAGGAGAGTCATGTGAACGCGCTCGCTGCCACCGCCATCGACGACGCCGAAGGCCGCATCCTCGATGCGCTGCTGGCGCGCGGGCGCCTCAAGGAAGGGGATCTGGCGCGTGCGCGGCCGCTGCACGCCGAAGCCGGCGGCAGCCTGCTGGGCCTGCTGGTGCGGCTGGGGCTGGTGTCCGAACGTGACCAGGCGCAGACCAGCGCCGACGTGCTGGGCCTGCCGCTGCTGGAAGCGAAACAGCTGCCCGAGGCACCGCCGCAGTCGCTGGCCGAAGGCCTGCCGCTGTCGCTGCGTTTCCTCAAGCAGTTCCACGTCTGCCCGCTGGCGCTGGATGAACACGGCGTCCGCCTGTGGCTGGCCGATGCCCACGATGCCTACCCGCAGAAGGCCGTGCAGCTGGCGCTGGGCGTGCCGGTCAGCCCGGTGCTTGGCATGCGCGCGGAGATCGACGATCTGGTCGAGCGCTGGTTCGGCCAGGGCCGCAGCGCGATGGGCGCCATCGTGGAAACCGCGGACGGCGAAGGCGGCGCGGTCGATGACATCGAACACCTGCGCGACCTCGCCTCCGAAGCGCCGGTCATCCGTCTGGTCAACCTGGTCATCCAGCGTGCAGTGGAACTGCGCGCCTCGGACATCCACGTCGAACCCTTTGAAAACCGCCTGAAGGTGCGCTATCGCGTCGATGGCGTGCTGGTGGAAGGCGAAAGCCCGCCGGCCAACCTCACTGCCGCGGTCATCAGCCGCATCAAGATCATGGCCCGGCTCAACATCGCCGAGCGCCGCCTGCCGCAGGACGGCCGCATCATGCTGCGCGTGCAGGGCAAGGAACTGGACCTGCGCGTAAGCACCGTGCCGACCGCGCATGGCGAAAGCGTGGTCATGCGACTGCTGGACCGCGAAACCGTGGTGTTCGATTTCCACCGGCTTGGTTTCACCGATGCGTTCCTGCCGCAGTTCCGCAAGGTGCTGGAACAGCCGCACGGGATCCTGCTGGTCACCGGCCCGACCGGTTCGGGCAAGACCACCACGCTGTACACCGCGCTGAGCCAGCTCAACACCGCCGACGTCAAGATCATCACGGTCGAGGACCCGGTCGAATACCAGATCGAAGGCATCAACCAGATCCAGGCCAAGCCGCAGATCGGCCTGGATTTCGCCAACGCGCTGCGCAGCATCGTGCGCCAGGATCCGGACATCATCATGATCGGCGAAATGCGCGACCTGGAAACCGCGCGCATCGCCATCCAGTCGGCGCTGACCGGCCACCTGGTGCTGTCCACGCTGCACACCAACAACGCGGCCGGCGGCATCACCCGCCTGCTCGACATGGGCGTGGAGGATTACCTGCTCACGTCCACCATCAACGGCATCCTCGCCCAGCGCCTGGTGCGCCGCCTGGAACCCACCCACGCCGAGCGCTACGAAGCCTCGCCGGAGGAGATCGAACGTTTCGAACTGCGCCGCCTGCAGCCGCAGGGGCCAATCCACCTGTTCCGCCCGAAGCCCTCGGCACTGGCACCGACCGGTTACCTGGGCCGCACCACCATCATGGAATTCCTGGTGATGAACGACGCGCTGCGGCGCGCGGTGATGCGTCGCGACGGCATGGGCGAGATCGAACGCATCGCCCGCGAGGCCGGCATGCGCACCATGTACGAAGACGGCCTGTCCAAGGCCCTGAGCGGGCAGACGACCATCGAGGAAGTCCTGCGCGTGACCGAGGAGGGTTGATGCGCGCGGGAGATCGACGCTGACATGCCCACCTATCGTTACAAGGCACTGAACCCGCACGGCGAGGTCTTCGACGGGCAGATGGAAGCGGCCAGCGAAGCCGAGCTGATCGCCCGCCTGCAGGACCAGGGCCATCTGCCGATGGAAACACGCCTGGCTGCCGAGGGTGGCGGGGTAGGAGGAAGCAGCCTGGGCAACCTGTTCCGCCCGCGTCCGCTGCAGGGCGCGGCGCTGCTGCAGTTTACCCAGCAGCTCTCGACCCTGCTCGGCGCCGGCCAGCCGCTGGACCGTGCGCTGTCGATCCTGCTCGGCCTGCCCGAGGACGAACGTTCGCGGCGCGCGATCACCGACATCCGCGACGTGGTGCGCGGCGGTGCGCCGCTGTCGACCGCGCTGGAGCGGCAGCACGGCCTGTTCTCGCGCCTGTACGTGAACATGGTGCGCGCCGGTGAAGCCGGTGGCAGCCTGCACGAGACCCTGCAGCGCCTGGCCGATTACCTCGAACGCAGCCGCGCGCTGCAGGGCAAGGTGGTCAACGCGCTGGTCTACCCGGCCATCCTGCTGGTGGTGGTCGGTGGTGCGCTGCTGTTCCTGCTTGGCTACGTGGTGCCGCAGTTCGCGCAGATGTATGAAAGCCTGGACGTGGCGCTGCCGTGGTTCACCAACGCGGTGCTGCAGCTGGGCCTGTTCGTGCGTGACTGGTGGATCCTGCTGCTGGTGGTGCCGGCGGTGCTGGCACTGCTGCTGGAACGCCATTTCCGCCAGCCCGCCGCGCGCCTGGCGCTGGATGGCTGGCTGCTGCAGCGGCGCGGCATAGGCCGCCTGCTCGGCGAGCTGGAAACCGCACGCCTGGCCCGCACCCTCGGCACGCTGCTGCGCAACGGCGTGCCGCTGCTGGGCGCGCTGGGCATCGCCCGCAACGTGCTGGGTAACCGCGCGCTGGCCGCCGATCTGGACACCGCCGCCGACGAAGTGAAGAACGGTGCCGGCCTGTCGCTGGCGCTGTCGCGCGGCAAGCGCTTCCCGCGCCTGGCCCTCCAGATGATCCAGGTCGGCGAGGAATCCGGCGCGCTCGACACCATGCTGCTGAAGGCCGCCGACACCTTCGAACAGGACAGCGCCCGCCGCATCGACCGCCTGCTGGCGGCGATGGTGCCGGCCATCACCCTGGTGCTGGCCTCGGTGGTCGGCGCGGTCATCGTGGCCGTGCTCGTACCGCTGTACGACCTCACCAACGCCATCGGTTGATGATGGCTTTCCCTGCAACCCCGACTCACCGCAACTGAAAGGACCGACCATGCTTGCTTCCCGTCGCCCGATCCGCCTGTCCTTCGCCAGCGCACGCCACCAGACCGGCATGAGCCTGCTGGAAATCATCATCGTCATCGTGCTGATCGGCGCGGTGCTGACCCTGGTCGCCAGCCGCGTGCTCGGCGGCGCCGACCGCGGCAAGGCGAACATCGCAAAGGCGCAGGTGCAGACCGTCGCCTCCAAGATCGACAATTACCAGATCGACACCGGCAAGCTGCCCGGTTCGCTCAATGACCTGGTGACCTCGCCGGCCGGTGTCGGTGGCTGGCTGGGTCCGTATGCCAAGCCTGCCGATCTGAACGATCCGTGGGGCCACGCGCTGGAATACCGCGCGCCGGGCGAAGGCCAGGCCTACGAGCTGATCAGCCTGGGCAAGGACGGCAAGGCCGGCGGCAGCAGCGTCGATGCTGACATCCGTTACGAGCCGTAATCCCGCATGACGCCGTACCTGCCGCGCCGGCTGCCCAGCCCGCGCCTGCACGGCAGGCGCGCGACCGGCCTGTCGCTGCTGGAGATGCTGCTGGTGATCGCGTTGATCGCGGCCATCGGCCTGATCACGGCGGCTGGCCTGTCGCGTGGCTTTGCCGGCATGCAGCTGCGCAGCGCGGGCAAGGACATCGCCAGCCAGCTGCGCATGGTGCGCGCGCAGGCGATTGCCCGCGGTGAACCGCAGCGCTTCGTCATCGAGCCGGCCGAGCACCGCTGGCAGGGCGCCAACGAGCGCCGTGGCAGCGTGCCCGAACCGGTGCAGGTGGTGTTTGAAGGCGCCGCGCAGCTCAGCGATGCGCCGGGGCAGGGCGTGATCGAATTCCATCCCGATGGTGGTTCCAGTGGCGGCCGCATCCGCCTGCAGCGCGACGCCGCCGAATGGCGCATCGATGTCGGCTGGCTGACCGGCGAGGTCCGCTCCGGTCCGTGGCGGCCGCAATGAAACAGTCGGCGCGTGGGTTCACCCTGCTTGAAGTGATCGTGGCCTTCGCCCTGCTGGGCCTGGCCCTGACCCTGCTGCTGGGCAGCCTGTCCGGCGGCGCGCGACAGGTCCGCGGTGGCGAGCTGCGTACCCGTGCGGTGCTGCATGCGCAGTCGCTGCTGGCCAGCGCCGGCGTCGACGCGCCGCTGCAGGTCGGCAGCCAGAGTGGCGAATGGGAACAGGGCCGCTACCACTGGCAGCTGCAGGTGCAGCCATGGAGCGAGCCGCGTGCCGGTGATGTCGCGCCGACGCAGTCACCGGGTGCGCCGTGGCTGGCCGAACTGCAGCTGCAGGTGCGCTGGGGCGACGGCGAACGCGAGAAACTGCAGTGGCGCAGCCTGCGCCTGTTGCCACCGGACCTGGAGGGCGCACGATGAAGCGTCGCGCCGCCGGCTTCACCCTGGTCGAAGTGATGCTGGCCACCGTGCTGCTGGCCGGTGGCCTGGCCCTGGCATTCGCCAGCGTGCGTGCGGCGATGGCGGTCAGCCAACGCGGCGAACAGATCGCGGCCGACAGCGAACGCATGCGCGCGGTGCAGGCGCTGCTGCGGCGCCAGCTGGGTGGTGCGCTGCGCAGCCCGATCGAGGTGCCCGATCCGACCCGCGAGCCGGTGTTCTTCCAGGGCGATGACGAAGGCATGCAGTTCGTCGCCGATCTGCCCGGCTATCTCGGTCGCGGCGGGCCCTACCTGCATACCCTGCAGGTGGATGGCGCGCCCGGCCAGCGCCGCCTGCTGCTGCACCTGGTGCTGCTGCAGGAAGGTGAACGCCTGCCGGAAACGCCGCCGCGCCCACCCGAAGTGCTGGCCGATGCACTGAAAGAAGTGAAGCTGCGCTACCGCGGCATCGATCCGGCCAACGGACAGATGAGCGACTGGCTGCCGCGCTGGGACGACACTCGGCGGCTGCCGTTGCTGGTGGAAGTGCAGATCGTGCCGCAGCGTGGCGCGCCGTGGCCGCCGCTGGTGGTCGCACCGCGTAGCGGCGGCATGGGCGGTGCACGATGAAGGCACAGCGCGGTGCCGCCCTGGTGCTGGTGTTGTGGCTGATCGCGCTGATGACCGCGCTGGTCGGTGCCTTCGCGCTGACCGCACGCGTGGAGCACCTGCAGCAGCGCGTGCTCGACGATGATGCGCGTGGCCAGGAACGTGCCCGTGCCGGGCTGGAATATGCACTGCTGCGCCTGCGCCCGGACCCGCAGCGGCCGGCCTGGCAGGCCGATGGACGCACCTACCGCTGGCAGTACGACGATGTTCCGGTCGAGATCCGGGTGCTGGACGAGAACGGCAAGATCAACCTGAACCTGGCCGACGCGACGCTGCTGACTGCATTCCTGCAGGCGCTGGGCGAACCTGCCGAGCAGGCCCGGCAGCTGGCCGGTGCCATCATTGACTGGCGCGACGCAGACAGCCTTCTGCAGCCCGGTGGTGGCGCCGAGGCGCCGGACTATGCAGCGGCGGGCCTGCCGTATGGGCCGCGCAACAAGCGCTTCGAAACCCTGGGCGAACTGCAGCGCGTGCTTGGCATGCGTGCCTCGCTGTACACGGTGATGCTGCCGTATCTGACGCTGTACAGCCGCCAGGCGCGGCCGGATCCGCGCGTGGCGGGGGCGCCGGTGCTGACCGCATTGGGCCTGGATGCCGAGCAGGTGCTGGCGCAGCGCGCCCAGCAGGAGCGTGACGAAGGTTCCGGTGCGGCGCCGTCAATGCTTGCCAGCGGCAGCGGCACCTATAGTATCGAGACCCGTGCCATCGACGGCAGCGGTCGCTTGTCGGTCCTGCAGGCGGTGGTACGCAATGGATCGGGCGGTGTGCCCGGACGAACCTACACGGTGCTTCGCTGGGAGCAGGGAATGGCAGCAAGATGACGGCATGGCAGGACAGCCTGCGGCAGGTGCAGGGGCGGATCGGCCCAGGTGCGGGCCGTTTCCTGCGCTGGTGGCGGCAGTCCCTGCTGGCCTGGGTACCGGCGCGTTGGCAGTGGGCGCTCGGCTGGTCGCAGACCCGCCTGCTGCTGCAGCGGCAGGGCGACCTGCTGCAGGTCTGGCGCGAAGCCGGGCAGGGCCTGGAACCCGTGGCCAGCCTGCCATGGCCGACCCAGCCGGCTGAACTGGACCGCGTCCTCGACGCGCGCCTGCGCAGCCTGCCGCGGGTCTGGCTGCTGGCCGAACCGCAGGTCCTGCGCCGCAACCTGCGCCTGCCGATGGCCGCCGGCGACCGCCTGCGGGCGGTGGTCGGCTATGAAATTGATCGGCAGACGCCATTCGAATCCAGCCAGGTCAGCTATGACGTGCGCGAACGCGGCAGTTCCGGCGAAGGCCTGCTGCAGGTTGAACTGGTGGCCTGGCCGCTGCGCCAGCTCGATGCCTGGCGCGGCCAGGTCGGCGCCTGGGCCGATGCGATGTCCGGTGTCGATGCCCTCGACGCGCAGGGCCAGCCGCTGCAGGTGAACCTGCTGCCGCAGGCCCAGCGCCAGCCGCGGCATGACCCGATGCGGCGCTGGAACCTGCTGCTCGGCCTGGCTGCACTGGTGATGCTGGTGCTGGCTGCCGCACAGCTGCTGGACAACCGCCGCGAGGCTGCCGACGCGCTGCGCGACGAGGTCGAGCGCAGCGCCCGCAGTGCGCGTGGCGTGGCCAGCGAGCGCAGCGAACTGCAGGCGCTGCTGGACGGTGCCGCGTTCCTGGAAAAGCAGCGCGCGCAGCGCGCCAGCACGGTGGAGCTGTGGAACGAACTGACCCAGCGCCTGCCCAACGGCACCTACCTGGAAAAACTGGCCATCGAGAACAACAACCTGCAGCTGATCGGCCTCAGCAGCGAAGCCTCGCAGCTGGTGCAACTGCTGCAGGACGCACCGCAGTGGCGCAAGGTCAACCTGACCGGCGTGCTGCAGGCCGACGGCGCCGGCAGCGGCCGTGATCGCTTCACCCTGACCGCCGAGCTGCAGCCGGTGCCGGTGGCCCCTGCCGCCGCCCCTGCCGCCGCCCCTGCCGCCCCAGCCAAGGAGGCGGCCGATGCCGATGCCAAGCGCACGCCGTGACCGCTGGCTGGCGCTGGTACTGCTGGTGGCAGTGCTGGGCCTGGCCTACCTGCTGCTGGTGCACCCGTGGTTCACCCAGCCGCTGCTGGCCATCAACGACGACGTAGCCGCGCTGCGCGAGCGCCAGCAGCGCGTGCAGGCACAGCTGCAGCAGCAGCCGCAGATCGAACAGCGCCTGCAGCAGACCCGCGAGGCCCTGCAGCAGCGGCCTGGTTTCCTGCGTGAGGCCACCGCCGAAGCCGCTGCCGCGGCCCTCGGCGCGCGCGTGCAGGATGCGGTCGCCACCGCCAGCCCGGGCAACCGCAGCTGCACCATCAGCAACCGCACGCCGCTCACTGACAACCGCCGCGATGCCGAGTTCGTGCGCGTGGCCATGCAGGTGCGTCTGCGCTGTGGCGTGGCCGAACTGGCCACCGTGCTGCACAGCCTGGAAACCGGCAGCCCGCGCCTGTTCGTCGACAACCTCAACATGATCGCGCAGCGCTTCCAGCAATCGACGAACGAATCGGGCCTGGGCCTGGACGTGTCGTTTGAACTGGCCGGCTACCTGCTGCCCGGGGCCGGTGGCGATGCCGCCGCCGCGCCTGCGACGGATGCCCCTTCATCGGCGCCTGCCGCCGATGCCAGCCCTACACCGGCCGAGCCGCCGGTGGAAGCGGAGGGCACCGATGAAACGTGACCCGATCACCCTGCGTACCGGCTTCCTGCTGGCCCTGGCTGGCTGGGCGGGCGCCACCTGGTTGGCTACCGGCTTCGGCCTCGGCGGTCGCCTGCCGGCTGCCGACAGTGATGCCGCCGCGCAGGCCACGCTGCCGGCCCTGCCGCCGATGGCTGCCGAGCGCATGGCCGCTGCCGACAGCTTCAGCGCCATCGGCGAACGCCCCCTGTTCGCCGAAGACCGGCGGCCGCGCCCGTATCTGCTGGGTGGCAGCGAACCGGCCGCGAGTGCCGCGCTGCGCCTGACCGGCGTGCTGCTCACTGACAGTTTCAGCATGGCCACCTTCACCACCGAACAGAACCGCTCGGTGCGCCTGCGCCTGAATGGTGAGGCGGTCGATGGCTGGCAGCTGGTCGCGCTGGAGCCTCGCCAGGCCACGGTGATCGGCCCCAGCGGCAGCCAGGTGCTGGAACTGGCCACCTTCAACGGGCAGGGCGGTGAACCGCCGACCGTGCTGCGCGGTGCCAATGGCACAGTCCCGCCCGCCGGTGTCGTGCCGCCGCCTCCGCCGCTACCCGCCGCTGCTGCCGCATCCAATGCGCGGCCCAGCCCCGATGTCGTCAGCGGCGCCGGGGCCGTGGCCGCCCCGGCAAGCGCGCCATCGCCGGCCGCCCCCGCCAACAACGGCCCCAGCGAAGCGCAGATGCAGGCCATCCGCGAACGCATCCAGGCCCGTCGCCGTCAGCTGCAGCAACAGCAGCAACAACCGTCGCCGCCCCCGGGCGATGGCTCCAACCGATAGAGTGAATGCATGAACCTGCGTTTTCTGCCCTGGTCCCTTGCCCTGACGCTGCTGGTCGGCTGCGCCACCGTGTCCGGCCCGCATGTCCATCGCAGTGCCACCACGCCGCCACCGGAAGCCGGTGCCGCCGCCGCCGATCCCCAGGTGGTCGAAGGCGATGCTGCCGCCGGCACGCCGCAGGCGGTAATCCGCCGTGGCAGCGGCACCATGATCAACCGCGAGGCCGCGCGCGCGCCGTCACCGGCCCTGCATTCGGCCAGCGGCGGCAGCGCCACCTTCAACTTCGAAGGCGAGTCGGTGCACGCGGTGGTCAAGGCGATCCTCGGCGACATGCTGGGGCAGAACTACGTCATCGCGCCGGGCGTGCAGGGCACGGTCACCCTGGCCACGCCCAAGCCGGTGTCGCCGGCGCAGGCGCTCAACCTGCTGGAGATGGTGCTGGGCTGGAACAACGCCCGCATGGTCTACAGCGGTGGCCGCTACAACATCGTCGCCGCCGACCAGGCGCTGGCCGGCACCGTCGCACCCAGCACCGCGCCGGCCTCCAGTGCCCGCGGCTTCGAAGTGCGCGTGGTGCCGCTGCAGTTCATTTCCGCCAGCGAGATGAAGAAGGTGCTGGAGCCGTACGCGCGGCCCAATGCCATCGTCAACGTCGATACCGGCCGCAACGTGATCACCCTCGGGGGCACCCGCGCCGAGCTGGAAAACTACCTGCACACCGTCGAGATCTTCGACGTCGACTGGTTGTCGGGCATGTCGGTGGGCGTGTTCCCGATCCAGTCAGGCAAGGCCGAGCAGGTCGCCAGCGACCTGGAGAAAGTATTCGGCGAAGACAGCAAGACGCCCAGCGCCGGCATGTTTCGTTTCCTGCCGCTGGAAAATGCCAACGCCGTGCTGGTGATCACCCCGCAGGTGCGCTACCTGGACCAGATCCAGCAGTGGCTGGACCGCATCGACACCGCCGGTGGCAGCGCCCGCCTGTTCTCCTACGAGCTGCGCTACATCAAGGCGCGCGACCTGGCCCAGCGCCTCTCCGAAGCCTTCGCCAGCAGCAACAACCGCAACAACCGTGGTTCCAGCGCCGGGCTGGCGCCGGGCGCGACGCCGATGCAGCTGGACAGCCGGGGTGGGGACACCTTCAGCAACACCAGCGATGGCAGCAGCAACAACACCAACGGCACCGGCACCTCGTCCAGCGCCAACGGCGGCATGGCCAGCACGATGAACCTGCCGCAGCGGCAGGAAGGCAACATCAGCGTCAGCCTCGATGTGGAAGGTGACACGGTCGGCGTCTCGGCGGTGGAAGAAACCAATGCACTGCTGGTGCGCGCCACCCCGCAGGCCTGGCGCTCGATCCGCGAAGTGATCGAGAAGCTGGACGTGATGCCGCTGCAGGTGCACATCGAAGCGCAGGTGGCAGAGGTCGACCTCAACGGCGACCTGAAGTACGGCGTCAACTGGTTCTTCGAGAACGCCGTCCAAGGTCAGAGCTTCACCGGTGCCACCGGCGGCGCCACTCTGCCCAGCGCGCTGGGCCGCAACATCTGGGGCAGCTTCGCCGGCGCCATCACCGGCAGCGAGACCGGCTGGACCTTCCTCGGCAAGAATGCTGCCGCGGTGGTGAGCGCGCTGGACCAGGTGACCAACCTGCGCCTGCTGCAGACCCCGTCCATCTTCGTGCGCAACAACGCCGAAGCGCAGCTCAACGTCGGCACCAAGATTCCGATCAACTCGGTGTCGGTCAACACCGGCATCAGCGACAGCACCTACAGCCAGGTGCAGTACCTGGACACCGGCGTGATCCTCAAGGTGCGCCCGCGCATCACCCGTGATGGCGTGGTGTTCCTGGACATCGTGCAGGAAGTCAGCTCGGCCGGCGCCGTGCCGACCGGCTGCGACCCGACCAAGACCACCTGCAACCCGCCGATCAACACCCGCAAGATTTCCACCGAGGCGGCGCTGCAGAGCGGCGACACGATCATGCTGGCGGGCCTGATCACCAATTCCGACGAAGATAGCTCCAAGGGCGTGCCCGGCCTCAGCCGTCTGCCGATCGTGGGAGGTCTGTTCGGCAACAAGGCCCGGTTGAACAAGCGTTCCGAGGTGATCGTGCTGCTGACCCCGACGATCGTGCGCAACGGGCAGGAAGCGCGGACGCTGACCGATGAGTACAGCAACCGCTTCCGCGCGATGGAGCCGTTCCCCACCCGCGAGCGTAAGAAGTAAGGGTTTTTTGATGCAGGGCTTGCACCCCTGCACCTGCTCAATGCAACGGCCAAAGCCAGAGCAACAGCAATAGCGGGCATTCCGTGGGATGGCGGGGCACTGTGGGTTTGCGGGGACGCCGTAAACCCATCCATGGGGGCTTGGTCGCCGCATCCATGCGGC
>NZ_JAMOKY010000041.1:0-40842 GCF_024499815.1 Stenotrophomonas testudinis
CCCCCCCCCCCCCCCCCCCCCCCCCCCCCCCCCCCCCCCCCCCCCCCCCCCCCCCCCCCCCCCCCCCGACTCTACATTGCAGCAGCGCACAACAGCGCGCGCCGTGGCTTCCGTTAGAATCGGCGGTTCTCGAACCTGCAGGACCGTTCAATGCAGCTGTCTTCCGTACGTGCCGTGATCACCGGCGGCGTTTCCGGCCTCGGCCTGGCCGTGGCCCAGCACCTGGTCGCCAACGGCGGCAAGGTCGCCCTGTTCGATCTCAACGACGACAAGGGCGCGGCCGCCGTGGTCGAGCTGGGTGCTGACAAGGCCCGCTACTTCAACGTCAACGTCAGCGATGAGGCGGCGGTGGGCGCGGCCATCGACCAGGCCCACGGCTTCCTTGGTGGCCTGAACGTGGCGATGAACTGCGCCGGCATCCTCGGCGCCGGCCGCGTGCTGGGCAAGGAGGGTCCGATGCCGCTGGCCGGCTTCCAGGGCACGGTGATGGTCAACCTGGTCGGCAGCTTCAACGTGGCCAAGGCCGCGGCCAACCGCATGCAGCACAACGAGGCCGGCGACGACGGCGAGCGCGGCGTGATCATCAACACCGCCAGCATCGCTGCCTACGAAGGCCAGATCGGCCAGGCCGCCTATGCCGCCAGCAAGGGTGGCGTGGTGTCGATGACCCTGCCGATGGCCCGCGAGCTCTCGCGCTTCGGCATCCGCGTCAATACCATCGCCCCGGGCGTGTTCTGGACGCCGATGGTGGACGGCATGCCCGAGGCCGTGCAGCAGTCGCTGGCCGCCTCCATCCCGTTCCCTTCGCGCCTGGGCAAGCCGGATGATTTCGCCAGCCTGGTCGGCTTCATCCTCGGCAACACCTACCTCAACGGCGAGACCATCCGCCTGGACGGCGCTACCCGCCTCGCTCCGAAGTGATTCCCCCGGGCGCCGGGACGGCGCCCACCCCCAACGACCAACAACACCATGAAAGCCAACGACATCAAGAAGGGCAACGTCGTCGAGTACAACAACGGCGTGTACCAGATCCGCGACATCGAGCGCAGCTCGCCGCAGGGCCGCGGCGGCAACGTCCGCTTCCGCTTCATCATGTACAGCGTGCCGGGCGGCAACAAGCTCGACGCCAGCTTCGATGCCGACGACAACCTGGTCGAAGTCGAACTGCTGCGCCGCCAGTCCACCTATTCGTACAAGGACGGCGATGCGTTCGTGTTCCTCGATGACGAGGACTACACCCCCTACACCCTCGACGCCGACGTGATCGGTGACGACGCCGGCTACATCACCGACGGCCTGACCGGCATCTACGTGCAGGTCATCGACGAGCAGCCGGTGGCGATCCAGCTGCCCGCCTCGGTCGTACTGGAAGTGATCGAGACGCCGCCGGAACTGAAGGGCGGCACCGCCACCAAGCGCCCGAAGCCGGCCAAGCTGAACACCGGCATCGAAATCATGGTGCCGGAGTACATCGCCAACGGTGAGCGCGTGCTGGTGAACACCGCCACCGGCGAATTCGCCGGCCGTGCGGACTAAGCACCTCGCGCTGGTCGCCTGCCTGTCCCTGCTTGCGGCGTGTTCGCCGCAGGCAGCGGACAGCGCTGCTGAACCCACGCCCAAGGTACCTGCAAGCGAATCGGCTGCACCGCCCGTGGCGACAGCACCGGCGGCCGAGCCGGCCGCCGTCGTGGCGCACTTCGCTACCCCGTCCACCGGCAATGAAGCGCTCGACCAGGCGCTCGCCGCCGCAGGCTGTCCCGTGCCTGGGGACGTCTATGACGTTGACGACGTGCGCATCTACTGCCAGATGCCGGCGGACGTGCAGGCCTTCCTCGCGCGTGAGAACACCTGCCAGCATTTTGCCGGTGAAGAGCCTTACGACGACGAGCGTCGTCGCGAACTGGAAGAAGCCAGCGCCACGTACTGCGAGGGCCGCGAAAAGATCTTCACCGGCCTGGTCGCCCGCCATCGCGATGACTGCGCGGTCCGCTCGGCGCTGATCGACATCAACGGGCGCTACGACCTGGACTTCGACCTGGACCTGAAGCCCTGCGAGGGCTGATCGATGAACGCCGGGCGTGGCCCGGCGCTACCGGCTTCTGTAGAGCCGAGCCCATGCTCGGCTGCGTCTGTCGATGCATCGCGGACGAAGCGCCATCCGGGCATGGCCCGGCGCTACCGGCTTGCGCTCATTTGCCACCGAAATTGCCGCAGCCGTGGTACTGGTGCGCGCCGATGGTCAACATCGCTTTGGCCTCGAATGATTCGCCGCTCATGCCGTCCTGGCAGGTGGTGCGCTGGAAGCTCAGCTTGATGGGCGTGCCATCGGCGGCCTTGCCGGCCCAGCCATCGGCGCCCGCGGTGGGTGCGGCAACCTGGAAACGGCGCTCGCCGTAGTCCACCTCGACCTGCAGGCCTGGTCCCTCGCCATCAACCACCGCCAGCCAGCCGGGTTCGTTGCCGGTGGCACGGAACGCTGCGCTGCCTGCGCTGCCGTTGCCTTCGGTTTCGCTCGTGGCGGCACTGTCCGTCGCTGGTTCAGGCAGGGGCGCTGGCAAATCGGCGCTTGCCGCTGCCGCAGGGGCTGTTGCCGGCTGGCACGCGGTGAGGATGATGCCCAGGGAGGCAGCCAACAGGCTGGGAGCGGTACGCATGGCTCGACTCCTTGTCGATACTGCTGAGGACACCTGACCGTACCACTTCGGCGCAGGCAGGGGCTGAAAGCCGCCTGACCGCAGCCCCAGGCGTGCGGCAATCAGCGAACCGCCACGCCGGCTGCCGGCGCCGCTGCCTGCTCCCGCAGTCGGTTGCCGAGTGCGGCCAGGTTGGCATCGATGTCATCCAGCTCCTGCCGTTGTCCGGCAGGCAGCTCTGCGCGCAGTTGCTGTCGCAGCGAGTGCCAGGCAGGCACGGCCGCGGCACTGGCGGCGGTCACGGCCTCGGCAACCGCGGCCTGCTCCTCGGCCAGCGGCAACCCGTAACCGGCATCGGCCTGCAACCGACCCGGCCGCAACCACTGCCCGCTCTGTTCCAGCAGGCCACGCAGCCGCGCGGTTGCCGGGCTGTACGGCGCCGCCAGCAGGCGACGCTTCAAGGTATCGCGCGCACGCAGCTCGGCACGGCGCTGCGCGGCCTGCTCCAGCAGCAGCAATCCGGCGCTGGCGCGCACATCGCCCTGCTGCAGCCAAGGCGCGCGCTGCCGCGCGGGAAGCTTCAGCCAGCCGCGCACGTCCGCCGCTGGTAAAGCGTTCTGTGCCGCCGCGACCGCAAACAGCTGCTGGTAATGATCGCGTGCCGATGCGAAGTAGTAACCCTGCGGCTGCGCACGGGCAGGATCATCCAGCACCTGCACATCCAGCGCGTCCAGTCGCGCCAGCCGACGGCGCAGGCCGCGCGGGGTCAGCTGGGCCAGGCCCGCCTCGCCCAACCGCGGCACGCCGGCCTGGAGCAGCTTGGCCGTTTCCACCGCACAGTTGTTGCTGACGAAGTAATAGCGCCCGTCATAACTCCAGTGCACCTGCGCAGTCCGCTCGAGCAGGCTGGCAATCTCGCTGCGGTCGAGCTTCAACGGCAACGACTGCAGGCCGCGCAGCTCGACCTTGGTGTATTCGTCCACCACCTGCTGCAGCGGCAGCACGAACAGGCGCGACGGGTAGCCGCCGGTCAGGCCACGCCAGTTGGAGATCTGCACGTCGCCGACGAACGCACGGAAGGACAGGACACGGTGGTATTCCAGATCCAGCCGGCAATCAGGCCCCGGCACACGGCCCGGGCGGCAGATCACCAGCCGCAGCATGCTGTGGCCCCAGCGGCTCATCGGCTGCGCACTGCCCTCGGCGAACAGGTAGTCCACGGCGTAGACGCGCGACGGGTCCAGCCGCAGCAGCGAGGCGGCGCCCTCCTCCTCCTCGGCCTGCAGCAGCGGCACGGTACGCTCGCACTGCGGGGTCGGCAGCGACGGCGGCGTACCGAAATGCTGCCGGTACCACTGCGCCACGGCCGGCCGGCGACAGGCGAATTCGGCATCGAGCACGAAGCGCTCGGCGTTCACCGCCAGGTATTCGGCGGGGTCCTGCAGCTCATAGGGATCCGGGCTGCGGTCGCTGAAATGATTGGCGCCACGCCCCAGGAGCCACGGCCTGCGCTGCCAGCCGGCCAGGTCACGCCAGCGCGCGCTGCGCGACCAGTTTGCGCCGCTGCGGTCGGCAACGTGGGTCAGTTCATGGATCAGCGCGCTGCGGCGCGCACGGCGCGCACCGGCCTGGCTGTCATCCAGCAGGCCCAGGCGCAGGGCGATGCGCCCGGCGAATGCGCGGCCGTGCACCTGTGCCGGCAGATCATCGCGCCACGACACCCGCACCTGCTCGGGCAAGGCATGCAGCAGGCCCTCGGGCAGCAGCGCCTGCACATCGTCCAGCGTCTGCTGGGCGAGCAGCTGTTGCGGCTCGCTCAGTCCGGCCGGATCGAGCTGCAGGCGATCAGCCGCATGCGCAGCGTGAGCGATCAGCAGTAGCGCCACTCCAGGCGTGGCTGCCGTGATCGACCGCCTGCGCCCTGCGCTCTTCTGTAGAGCCGAGCCATGCTCGGCTGCCGTTGCCGTGTGTCCGCGTTGCAGGTCCAGCCGAGCATGGCTCGGCTCTACAGAGAGCGATGCCGGGCCTGTCACGCGACGTGGATCAGCGCGCCAGCAGCGCGCGGGCCAGCTGCAGGTCGCTCTGCTGCTGGGCAGCGGCATCCTGCTCGCGCAGGTGCACCAGTGCCGCCTGCAGGCGCGCGCCACGGATCTGGCCATCGCTGGCAACGAAGGCAGCCGCGTCATCGCGCGCAGCCAGAACGACCTTGTCATCACCCGAACTGCTGCCCGAGGTACCTGCCGAAGAAGCGGAGGCCGAACCGGCCGACGTACCGGCCGACGAGCCGGCAAAGCTGGAAGCGAAGCCGGCCAGCGGCAGGGACAGCAGGGCGAGCAGCAGAAGCGGACGGGTCATCGTGGTCATGCCATCAGTGGGTATGCGTGGAGCGTAATGGTTGCGTGAAGTCTTTGCCTGCATCAGACGTCGAACAGCTTGCCTGGATTCAGCCGCGCGTCGGGATCGAACGCGCGCTTGACCGCCTTCATCAGCGCGATTTCCGCTGGTCCGCGCGTACTGTCCAGGTAGCCCTTCTTGACCAGGCCGATGCCGTGCTCGGCCGAGATGCTGCCATCGAAACGCGCCAGCACCTGCGCCAGCAGCTTGGTCACGTGCTCGCACTGCATTACGAAATCGGCGTCGCTGGTGTCATCAGGCTTGAGGACGTTGATGTGCAGATTGCCGTCACCGATGTGGCCGAACCAGACCACGTCGAAATGCGGATATGCCTCGCCGATCAGCGCCTGGGTCTCGGCCAGGAACGCCGGCATCGCCGAGATCCGCACCGAGACGTCGTTCTTGTACGGCTTGTAGCGCGCCACTGCCTCGGTGATGCCCTCGCGCAGGCGCCAGAGCTGGGCAGCCTGGGCATCGCTTGCACTGATCACGCCATCGCTGACCCAGCCATTGCCCATGCAGTCCTCGAAGGCCGCCATGGCCGCCGCTTCCTGCGCCTCGTCATTGGCGGCGAACTCGGTGACCACGTAATACGGGTGCACCTCGTCGAACGGCGCCTGCGCGCCGTGGGCCAGCACGTGCTCGAGCGCGCGCTCGGTGAAGAATTCGAAGGCCTGCAGTTGCAGGCGCGCACGGAAGGCGGCAAACACCTGCATCAGCACGTCGAAGCTGGGCACCGCCAGCAGCATCACGTTGCTGGCCGGCGGCGGGTCGGTCAGCTTCACCGTGGCCTCGACGATCACGCCCAGCGTGCCCTCGGAGCCGATCATCAGCTGGCGGAAGTCGTAGCCGCTGGAATTCTTGATCAGGCCCTTGTTGAGTTCCAGCAGCTCACCGCTGGCGGTGACCACCTTCAGCCCGGCGATCCATTCGCGGGTATTGCCGTAGCGGATCACGCGGATGCCGCCGGCATTGGTGGCGATGTTGCCGCCGATCGAGCACGAACCACGCGCGGCGAAATCCACTGGATAGATCAGGCCGTGTTCCAGCGCGGCGTTGTGCAGTGCCTCCAACGGCATGCCCGCCTGCACCACCAGGGTGCGGTCGACGGCGTCGTAGGACAGCGCCTTGTTCATCCGTTCCAGGCTGAGCACCAGCTCGCCGTTGGCCGCCACCGCCCCCCCGGACAGGCCGGTGCGGCCGCCCGAGGGCACCACCGCCACGGCTTCGGCCGCGCTCCAGCGCATCACCGCCTGCACCTCCTCCACTGTTGACGGCAGAGCAATCGCCAGAGGCGCCGGCGTCCAGCGCCGGGTCCAGTCGCGGCCGTAATGCTCCAGGTCGGCAGGGTCGGTCTTCAGCTTCAGGCCGGGACAGGCCTGCTGCAGCGAGGCGATGCGGGAATCGGTCATGACAGTCCAGCGCGGTGCGTGAAGAACGGGCAAGGGTGCCAGCGGCGCGGGCCAGCGTCCAGCCCCGTCAATCGCCGGCAGATGGCTACGAATGCAACTATTTCCGCACTGCACCATGGCCCCGGCGATCTGGCATAGTGGTCAGCCCCTGTCCCACTGGCCGTGCCGAAACATGTCGCCGAAGAAGACCTCGTTCCCCAAGCAGGATATCCGCGTGCTGTTGCTGGAGGGGGTCAGCCAGACCGCCGTGGAGGTGTTCACCTCCGCCGGCTACAGCCAGATCGAAGCGCACAGCAAGGCGCTGCCGGAAGACGAACTGAAGGCGCGCATCGCCGAGGCGCACATCGTCGGCATCCGCTCGCGCACCCAGCTCAGCGCCGAGGTGCTGGCCGAGGCCAAGCGCCTGATCGCGGTGGGCTGCTTCTGCATCGGTACCAACCAGGTCGACCTGGACGCGGCCGAGCTGGCCGGCATTCCGGTGTTCAACGCGCCCTATTCCAACACCCGCAGCGTGGCCGAGCTGGTCATCGCCGAAGCGATCATGCTGACCCGCGGCATTCCGCAGAAGAATGCCGAATGCCATCGTGGCGGCTGGTCGAAGTCGGCCAGCGGCAGCCATGAAGTGCGTGGCAAGACCCTGGGCATCATCGGCTACGGCCACATCGGCACCCAGGTCGGCGTACTGGCTGAATCGCTGGGCATGCAGGTGATCTTCCATGACGTGGAAACCAAGCTGTCGCTGGGCAATGCCCGCGCTGCCGCCAGCCTGGACGACCTGCTGGCGCGCGCCGACATCGTCACCCTGCACGTGCCGGAAACCCCGTCCACGCAGTGGATGATCGGTGCCACCGAACTGGCGAAGATGCGCCCGGGCGCGCACGTGATCAATGCGGCCCGCGGCACCGTGGTCGATATCGACGCTCTGGACGCCGCGCTGGCCAGCGGCCATATCGGCGGCGCCGCGCTGGACGTGTTTCCGGTCGAGCCGAAGGGCAACGGCGATGTCTTCGAATCGCCACTGACCCGCCACGACAACGTGATCCTGACCCCGCACGTGGGCGGCAGCACGCTGGAAGCACAGGACAACATCGGCATCGAGGTGGCAGCCAAGCTGGTGCGCTACAGCGACAACGGCAGCACCCTGTCGGCGGTCAATTTCCCGGAAGTGACCCTGCCCGAGCACGCCGACAGCCTGCGCCTGCTGCACATCCACCAGAACGTGCCGGGCGTGCTGTCCAAGGTCAACGAGATCTTCTCGCGCCACAACGTCAACATCGACGGCCAGTTCCTGCGCACCGACCCGAAGGTGGGCTACGTGGTGATCGACATCACCGCCAGCGAGGAACAGGCCGGCGCCGTGCGTGACGAGCTGGCCGCGATCCCGGGCACCCTGCGCACCCGCATTTTGTATTGATGACGGCGTCGCCGGGCATGGCCCGGCCCGCACGACGGTAGCGCCGGGCCAAGCCCGGCGGAATGCTTCAGCGGGCCAGCCAGCGGTTGGCCATGCGCTGCATCGATTCGTCCGATGCGGGGTCTGCGGCGACCTCGGCCACCGGGCGCCAGGCCAGGTCGAGGGATTCCTCGCTGAGCACGAAGGCTTCGCCGCCCACGGCACGGATCACGAAACGCACGTCGTAGTGCCAGTGCCCCGGCACGTCCTTGCGTGCGGGAATCCAATGCTTGTCCAGGTCGAAGATCGCCGGATCGTCCAGCACCAGGCCGGTCAGCCCGGACTCCTCTCCCGCTTCCTTCAGCGCCACCCGGGCCAGGTCGCGGTCGCCATCGGCGTGGCCGCCCAGCTGCAGCCAGCGCTGCAGCTTACGGTGGTGGGTCAGCAGCAGGCGCTGGCCATCGGCACTGACCAGCCAGCAGCTGGCCGTGAAGTGCCCGGCCAGACGTTCACGACAGAAAGGATCTTCCGCTTCGTCGATCAATGTGCCGAATTCAGCAGCCAGCGCGTCGTGGGATGGCTCCCGGCGGGCGTAGTCCTGCAGCATCCCACGCAGGTGATCGTCAAGCGCGGCAAGGGATTCGGCGGGTTGATTCATGAATGCGGGGGAATCGGAAAAATACTGCTCATTATCGCCGTTCATTGTTGCGATTGCGCTTGTGCGGGGGCTTCAGCTTTGGCTAAGGTACAGCGGGCTGTTCGCACGGCCTTCACCATTCCAGGCCGCCGGCAACGCATCGGCGGCCCCAATCCGATCATCAGGAAAGTTCTGCATGCTGAAAGCACTGTTGAGGGTCAAGCCGGTCCAACCGGCCGGGCACGTCGATGCTGGCGAACCCATCGAAGGCAGCCTGGACGGCGAAGCCACGTTGAAACGGACCCTCACGGCGAAACACCTCATCATGCTCGGCATTGGTGCGGTGATCGGCGCAGGCATCTTCGTGCTGACCGGCCAGGCCGCGGCCAACCATGCCGGCCCGGCGGTCATGCTCTCGTTCGTCATCGCCGGCTTCGCCTGCGCGCTGGCCGGCCTGTGCTACGCCGAGTTCGCGGCGATGATGCCGGTCTCCGGCAGCGCCTACTCCTACTCCTACGCCACCCTCGGCGAAGGCATGGCCTGGTTCATCGGCTGGTGCCTGGTGCTGGAGTACCTGTTCGCCTCCGCCTCGGTCGCGGTGGGCTGGTCGGCCTACCTGATCAGCTTCGTCACCAGCACGCTGAACATGCCCTTCCCGGACGCGTTCAGCGCGGCGCCGATCGCCTGGACCGGCAGCGAGTTCGTGGCCTCCGGCAAGCTGTTCAACCTGCCGGCGGTGCTGATCATCGCGGCGGTGTCGGGCCTGCTGTATGTCGGCGTGACCCAGTCGGCCTTCGTCAACGCGATCATCGTTGCCATCAAGGTCACCGTCATCTGCCTGTTCATCGGCATCGGCGCGGCGCACATCGATCCGGGCAACTGGCACCCCTTCATCCCTGAAAACACCGGCCCGGGCGAGTTCGGCTGGAGCGGCATCTTCCGCGCCGCCACCATCGTGTTCTTCGCCTACATCGGCTTCGATGCGGTCTCCACCGCCGCCGGCGAGACCAAGGACCCGCAGCGCAACATGCCGATCGGCCTGCTCGGCTCGCTGGCCGTGTGCACCATCGTCTACATCATCGTCTGCGCGGTGCTGACCGGCATGATGCCGTACCACCTGCTGGGCACCGACAAGCCGGTGGCCACCGCGCTGGAAGGCTACCCGCAGCTGGCCTGGCTGAAGACCGCGGTCGAGATCGGCGCCATCGCCGGCCTGTCCTCGGTGATCCTGGTGATGATGATGGGCCAGACCCGCATCGCCTACACGATCTCGCGCGACGGCCTGCTGCCGAAGTTCTTCGGCAAGGTCCACGCCCGCTTCCGCACTCCGTACCGGGCCACGATCGTGGTCGGCGTGATCGCCGCCGCGCTGGCCGGCCTGGTGCCGCTGAACGTGCTGGGTGAACTGGTCTCGATGGGCACCCTGCTGGCGTTCGCCACCGTCTGCATCGGCGTGCTGGTCCTGCGCTACAGCAAGCCGGACCTGCACCGCCCGTTCCGCGTGCCGGCCGTCTGGATCATCTGCCCGCTGGGCGCGGCCACCTGCCTTTTCCTGTTCTGGCAGGCGTTCGTGGTGCATTGGCACCTGTTCGTGGGCTGGACCGTGCTGGGCCTGCTGATCTACCTCGGCTACGGCATCCGCAACAGCAAGCTGGCCAAGTCCTCCTGATGTGCCTACGGGCCGGCCCCTGCGCCGGCCCGTCCGTTTCTCCCCGCGCGCCGGCAGCGGCGCGCTTCGAAAAGATCGACATCCATGTTCAAGCAACTGTGGGCCACCAAGCACCCGCATGCCGCCCATGAAGACGCCAACGGCCTGAGCCTTCGCCGCCACCTCGGCCCGTGGGGCCTGACCGCCCTGGGCATCGGCGCGGTGATCGGCGGCGGCATCTTCGTCATCACCGGCCAGGCCGCGGCTAACCACGCCGGCCCGGCCATCATGCTGTCCTTCGTGCTGGCGGCCATCTGCTGCGCCTTCTGCGCGCTGGCCTACGCCGAGTTCGCCTCGATGGTGCCGGTCTCCGGCAGCGCCTACACCTACACCTACGCCACCTTCGGCGAGCTCTCGGCCTGGTTCATCGGCTGGATGCTGGTGCTGGAGTACGGCGTGTCGGCCTCGGCGGTGGCGGTCAGCTGGACCGGCTACTTCCTCAGCCTGCTCAGCCAGTTCGACATCCATTTACCCGCGTCACTGGTCAGTGCGCCCCTGGATGCGCAGCTGCGCCCGACCGGCGCCATCGCCAACCTGCCTGCGGCCGGTCTGGTGCTGCTGCTGACCTGGCTGTGCTACGTCGGCATCAGCAAGTCCTCGGCGATGAACATGGCGATGGTCGTGCTGAAGACCGGCCTGATCATTCTGGTCATCGTGGTCGGCTGGAAGTACGTGGACACCAGCAACTGGACCCCGTTCATCCCGGCCAACGAAGGCCCCGGCAAGTACGGCATGGAAGGCGTGCTGCGCGGCGCGGCGATGGTGTTCTTCGCCTACATCGGCTTCGAGGCGGTGTCGGTGGCGGCGCAGGAATCGAAGAACCCGCAGCGCGACATGCCGTTCGGCATGATGGTGTCGCTGGTGATCTGCACGGTGCTGTACATCGCCATGGCGGCGGTGATGACCGGCCTGGTGCCCTACCCGCTGCTGGGCACCGACGAGCCGGTGGTGACCGCCGTGGCCGCGCACCCGCAGCTGGGCTGGCTGCGCTGGGTGGTCGAAGTCGGGGCCCTGATCGGCCTGTCCTCGGTGGTGCTGGTGATGATCATCGGCCAGCCGCGCATCTTCATGATCATGGGGCGCGATGGCCTGCTGCCGCCGGTGTTCACCAAGATCCACCCGAAGTACCGCACACCGCACATCAACACGGTCATCACCGGCATCGGCATCGCCCTGCTGGCGGCACTGTTCCCGCTGGACATCCTCGGCGAGCTGACCTCGATGGGCACGCTGATCGCGTTCGCGGCGGTGTGCGCGGGCGTGCTGATCCTGCGCCGCACCCAGCCGGACCTGCCGCGTCCGTTCCGCATGCCGATGGCGTGGCTGATCTGCACGCTGGGCGTGCTGAGCTGCCTGGCGCTGTTGTCGGCGATGACGCTGCACAACTGGATGCTGATGGGCGTGTGGACGGTGGTCGGGTTCGTGATCTATTTCGGTTACGGGTTCAGGCACAGCCGCCTGCGGGGTCAGTAAGGGTTTCTGTATTGCAGGGCCTGCGGCCCTGCACCCGCTGGAGCAGGAGCCGGAGCAACCGCAACGGCTGGGTTGAGGGGTTGGCGGGGAGGGGTGAGATTGCGGGGGACGCTGCAAGTACGTCCCTGTAAGCTCGGTCGCCGCATCCATGCGGCTCACGCCCCCGCAACCTCACCCCTCCCCGTCTTTGACAGTCTCCAGGCGCGTCCGGCGGATCCACGCCATGCGTGGATGAATTCCATCTGGGGAATGAACTTTCTCCGGTCTATGAATCTTCTGTAGAGCGGAGCCATGCTCCGCTCCGAGCAAGCGCAGCGCCGCGACCCGCTTTTCGCCTTTCCTTCTTCACTCCGTGGCTGGCGCGCACGGAACCTGTCCGTGGCCGGCCGGGGTGGGCTGGCGGGACCGCAGGCGCCATGGATGGCGCCTGCGAGCCCCCATGGATGGGTTCACGGCGTGTCCCGCCAGCCCACCCCGGCCGGCCAACCCAAGGAATCAGCCGGGCGAACCAACCACGAGGGGCTCAGCCGTTGGCCGAATCCAGTAAAATCGACCGCATGAACGCCCCCACCTTCCCCTACGACACCGCGCGCCTGAGCGAACTGGCCCAGCTGCTGATCGACAACGTCCGCGAACTGGCCCACGCCGGCTGGACCCCGGCCACCAGCAGCAACTTCTCCCACCGCCTGGACGACCGCCACGCCGCGATCACCGTCTCGGGCAAGGACAAGGGCCGCCTGATCGAGGACGACATCATGGTGGTGGACTTCGACGGCCTGGCCGTCGGCCGCCCGCTGCGCCCGTCCGCCGAGACCCTGCTGCACACCCAGCTGTACCGCCGCTTTCCTGAGATCGGCTGCGTGCTGCACACCCATTCGCCGGTGCAGACCATCGCCTCGCGCCTGTATGCGCCGCAGGGCCACATCCGCATCGAAGGCTACGAGCTGCTGAAGGCCTTCGCCGGCAACAGCACCCACGAAATGGCCATCGACGTGCCGGTGTTCGCCAACACCCAGGAGATGAACGTGCTCTCCGCTCAGGTCGATGCCCTGCTCGATACCCAGCCGCTGTGGGGCTACCTGATCGACGGCCACGGCCTGTACGCCTGGGGCCGCGACATGGCCGAAGCGCGCCGCCACATGGAAGCTTTCGAATTCCTGTTCCACTGCGAACTGGAACTGCGCAAGCTGCGCGGCTGAGCCTGCGCCGGGGTGCAGATTCCAAACCGGAATCTGCCGCCCTTCACCACCCTGTTACCCTGTCTTCCCCCCGAGACGTTCAAGCTGCCGCCATGAGCCGACTGCGCATCTACGACGACACCCGCCCTGAATCGCCGCTGCTGGATACCCAGGACGGCGCGATCATCGCCGCCGAACTGAAGAAGATCGACGTCACTTTCGAACGCTGGCAGGCCACCGCGCCGGTCGCGCCGGGCGCCAGCCAGGACGAAGTGTTCGCCGCCTACCGTGCGGACATCGACCGCCTCGTTGCCGAACACGGCTTCAAGAGCGTGGACGTGGCCTCGATCGCCCCGGACAACCCGAACCGTGCCGAGCTGCGGAAGAAGTTCCTCGACGAACACTTCCACAAGGAAGACGAGGTGCGCTTCTTCGTCGCAGGCTCCGGGCTGTTCACCCTGCACGTGGACGACAAGGTCTATGAGATCGAATGCGTGAAGGACGACCTGATTGCCGTGCCCGATGGCACCACCCACTGGTTCGACATGGGCGATGAGCCGAGCTTCGTGGCCATTCGCTTCTTCACAGAGCCGGATGGCTGGGTCGGTCACTTCACCGGCACCGACATCGCGCAGAAATTCCCCCGTTACGTTCCCACCCAGGCGTCCTGATCCATGCAGCCCCGCGTCATCCTGACCGACATCGAAGGCACCACCAGCAGCATCTCGTTCGTCAAGAACGTGCTGTTCCCCTATGCCCGGCAGGCGCTGCCGGCGTTCGTCGCCGAACACAGCCAGCAGCCCGACGTCCGCCGCTGGCTGGATGCGGTGGCCACCGAGATCGGCGGCGCCTGCCAGGACAGCCTGGTGGCCGAGACGCTGCAGGGCTGGATCGACCAGGACCGCAAGCACACCGCGCTGAAGGCCCTGCAGGGCCTGATCTGGGATGCCGGCTACCGCCGTGGCGACTACACCGCGCACTTCTACCCGGAAGTGGCACCGGTGCTGAAGGGCTGGCATGCCTCGGGCCTGCCGCTGTACGTATATTCCTCCGGTTCGGTGCCGGCGCAGAAGCTGTTCTTCGGCTTCAGCGATGCCGGTGACCTCAGTCCGCTGGTGTCGGGCTGGTTCGATACCGAGATCGGCGGCAAGCGCGAGGCGGACAGCTACCGCCGCATCGTGCAGGCGATCGGCGTGCCGGCCGGCGAGATCCTGTTCCTGTCGGACGTGGTGGAAGAACTGGATGCCGCCCGCGAGGCCGGCCTGCAGACCCGCCTGATCGACCGCCTGGACGACTACCCGATGCCGCGCATTGGCCAAGCCGCCAACGGCCACGCTCGCGTCGAGAATTTCCAGCAGATCCAGCTGTAAGCGCGGTCCGCTGCGCTCGCCGGGCATGGCCCGGCGCTACCGGGCACGCGCTCCGGTGGTTGCCAACCTTGGTTGGCAGTTCTGGGTGTGCCAACCGAGGTTGGCACACCCCCAGAGCGGCATCGCCCTCAACGGTCGTTGAGGGTCTTTATCTTCAGCGCTTCGCGCAGCGTCGCCAGGTCCACCGGGCCGCGCACGGCGATGTCGCGGGTCTCGCCGGGCAGCAGGTCCAGCAGGTTGTCTTCCACCTGCACGTCCAGCGCCCCGAAGTCGATCCATGCCGAACGCACGTAGGCAGAACTCTGCAGCCGCAGCCGGTAGTGGTCGCCGTCGATAGCCAGCACCGCCTTCAAGGCCTGGCGCGGCAGCATCTGGTCCTTGGCTTCCACGAAGCCGACAACCTGGCGTGCACTCACCTTGCCATCCTGCAGCAGCTCGAACACCGCCACGGTTCGCTTCGGGTCCGCGCCCGCCAGCAGTTCGGCGTCGGCGAAGTCGCCGACCGCGGTCACACCGCCAGCGGCCAGGGTCACCGGCACCTCGCGACGGCGCAGCACCTTGCCCTCCACATCCATCACCCGCAGCCGCCAGCGGGCATCCGCGGCTTCACCGTCGTTGATCAGGCGCACCTGCGTGCGGCCCTCATCGCGCAGCGCCGCCAAGGTCACCGGCGCGAAGAAGCGCCGGGCGGCGAAGTGCAGCGCCTTCCAGCGTCCGTAGTAATCCACGCTGGACCACGACGCGCCCGGCCACACATCGTTGAGCTGCCAGTACAGCGAGCCCATCGTGTACGGCTGCGAGGCGCGATGGTGCAGCGCCGCCAGCGCGATGCCATCGGCCTGCATCACCTGGCTGAGATAGACGAAATCCTCGAAGTCCTTCGGCGTGCCGTAGCCCAGTGCGATGTAATGCAGCAGGCGACTGTTGCCCTCGCCCGCCATGAACTTCTGGTGCGCGCGGATCACCGGGCTGTCGATGCCCTGCTCGTCGCGGCTGGCGATCTGGTCGACCGTCGCCAACGCCGGCCAGGCCTGCAGGCCGTACTCGGACATGAAGCGCGGGGTCTCGCGCAGGTAAGCCTGCACCGGCAGCGCCGGATTGCCCCAGACCTGCCAGTAGTGCTTGTCGCCGCGGGTTGAATCGTTGGCCTTCTCGTCCAGGTCGTTGCTGGGCGAACTGGACCAGTACGGCACGCCCAGCCCCTCCTCGCCCACCACCTGGCGCAGGTCCTTGCCGAACAGATCGACATAGCCCTGCCAGACCCGGGCGGCGAACGCTGGATCGGCGGCCTTCAGGTCGCGGCCGTGGCCCCAATCCTTCCAGGCGGTCTCTTCTTCGTTGTTGCCACACCACAACACGATGCTGGGGTGGTGGCGCAGCCGACGGACGTTGTCGCGCGCCTCGGCCACCACGCTGGCGCGGAACGCAGGGTCGTAGCCGGGCTGCATGCCGCCACCGAACATGAAGTCCTGCCAGACCAGCAGGCCCAGCTCGTCGGCGATATCGAAGAATGCATCGTCCTCGTAGTAGCCGCCGCCCCAATTGCGCAGCATGTTCATGTTGGCATCGCGCGCGGCGGTCAGCACCTGGCGCAGGCGCGCGGGACCGACACGCGCGGGGAAGGCATCGAACGGAATCACGTTCGCACCCTTCGCAAAGACTTCCACGCCGTTGATGACGAAGGCGAAGCCCTGCCCGCCCTTGCCATCCTCCTCGCGCCGCAGCTCGACGGTGCGCAGGCCGATGCGCTGCTCGCGCGCCAGCTCGGGGGTACGGCCGCCATCCAGGCGCGCCTGCACGGTGTAGCGGTCCTGCGCGCCGTGGCCGACCGGCCACCAGCGCCGCGGATCAGTCAGTTCAACGGGAATCTCGACCGTGTTCGCGCTCGGCTTCAGCAGCACGCTGCGCTGCAGCTGGGCCACGCTGCGGCCGTCCGGGTCGCGCACGTCCACAGCCACTACAGCCGAACCGGCCGCGCTGCCCTGCTCAACCTGCAGCAGCACGGCAAGCTTCGCCTGACCGGCATCCAGCGCATCCGTGCGTACCGCCAGGTCGGTTACTCGATGCGTATCCCAGGCCTGCAGGTCGACACCACGCCAGACGCCAGCGGTGACATAGCGCGGGCCCCAGTCCCAGCCGAAGTGGTAGGCCGGCTTGCGTGCGAAGTTGCCGACCATCGCGTCCTTCGGCTCGTCACCATAGGGCGAGGGATAATTGCCGGCGATCTTGTGCGGCATCGCCTGCACGCCGGGCAGCAGCGTGCGGATCGGCGAGTGGAACACAACCAGCAGCTCGTTGTCCTTGGCACGCAGCTGCCCGTCGACACGCGCGTGCCAGGTGCGGTGCGCGTTGTCCGCACGCAGCAGCGGCCTGCCGTTGAGAGAGACCTCGGCATAGGTGTCCAGCCCATCGAAGCGCAGTTCGGCATTGGGCTTGGCCAGGGTGGCCGCGTCCACATCGAAGCGCGCGCGGTATTCCCAGTCGGCCAGGCCGATCCACTGCAGATCGGCTTCGGCCGAGCCCACGTAGGGGTCGCGGATCAGGTCGTGGGCCAGCAGGTCGGTGTGCACGCTGCCGGGCACCGTGGCCGCGCGCCATTGCTGCAGTCCGGGGTGAGCGGCGCCCTGGGCATCACCAGGCAATAGGCGGAATTCCCAGTGCGCCTGCAGTGGTGCGGCGGCGGCGGGGAACGCAACCGCCGCGATCAGCAGCAGGAGAAGACGGACAACGAGGGAAAAACGATGCACGTGATGCTCCTGGTGGTATCCGGTAGCGCCGGGCCATGCCCGGCGAACCTACATCAACGAACGACGTTCAACACTTCGTAGCACGCGCCCATGGTGTGGTAATCCACCTTGCCAGCCGGGCTCTTCTCGTCGCTGTACTTGCGGTTGTCGGCATCGAGGATGCGGAACCAAGCGCCGTACTGGTGGTCGACGAAGTGCTCCCACGAATACGCCCAGATGCGCTCGTACCACTGCCAGTAGCGGTCATCTCCGGTGCGCTTGGCCATCAGCGCGGCGGTGGCCAGCGTTTCGGCCTGCACCCAGAAATACTTGTCGTCATCGCAGACGAAGCTGTCGCCACCGATCGGCGCGCCGTCCATGCCCGGCTGACGGCGCGATTCCGGCGCGAACCCGTAATACAGGCCACCGCGTGCCTCGTCCCAGCTGCGCTCCACCGCCACATCGAACAGATGCTGCGCGGTCGGCACCAGCCAGTCGGCCTGCACGTGGCGGTCCAGGATCAGCAGCAGCTTGGCCCACTCGGTCTGGTGGCCGGGCTGGAAGCCCCACGGGCGGAACAGGTGCTTGGGATTGTCCAGGTTGTAATCCCAGTCGATCTCCCAGTTCACGTCGTAGTGTTCCCAGACCAGGCCACCGGCCTTGGCGGCCTGGCGGCGGGTCATGTTGTCGGCCAGCTGCAGCGCGCGCTCCACATAGCGCTGCTCGCCACTGGCCTCGAACGCGGCCAGCATCGCCTCGCACATGTGCATGTTGGCGTTCTGGCCGCGGTAGCCGGTGAAGTTCCACTGGCCATCGGCTTCGTCCTTGTACAGGCCGTGCTGCGGCTCCCAGAAGCGCGCTTCCAGCAGCTGCCAGGTCTCGTCCATCCACGCGCGGGCCTGCTCGACGCCCGCCTTCAGCGCGCAGCTGTAGGCCAGCAGCACGAAGGCCACGCCGTAGCAGTGGTTCATGTCGTCCTCGACCTTGCCATCGCGCAGGGTCCAGGCGTAGCCGCCGGTGGCCGGGTTGCGGTGCACCTCGCGCAGGTAGCGCACGCCGTGCTCGACCGCCTCGCGGTATTCGGCATTGCCGAATTCGCGGTAGGCCATCGCGTAGTTGAAGACGAAGCGCGTGCTGCTCACCAGGTGGCGGTGGCCGGCATCGTAGATGCTGCCGTCATCACGGAAATAGTGGAAGAAGCCGCCGTTGGGATCGATGCAGCGCGGGTGGTAGAACGCCATGGTGTCGGCGATATGCGCGCGCAGGAAGGCGGGCGAACGGAAATCAGGCGAGGTGATCATGCGGAAAGGTCCTGTGCCTGCAGCAGCTGCTGCACTTCAGCGAGCGAGGGCATCGCGGCGAACGCGCCCTTGCGGGTAACAGCCAGCGCGCCGACCGCAGCACCGAAGCGCAGCGTGGCGGCGATGGCCTGCGGGTCCTGGCAGAACGCGGCGAAACCCGCACCTGCGCCACCGCGCTCCAGCAGGCCAACCAGCACGCCACCGACGAAGGCGTCGCCGGCTGCGGTGGTGTCGACCGTGGCGACGTTGAAGCTGGTGACCTGGCCCTGCTGCTCACGGGTGTACCAGTGCAGCGTGGCGGCACCATCGGTGACGATGATCCAACGCGCCTGCGCGGCCAGCAGCCGCTGCAGGACCACCTGGTCGCCCTCGGCGCCGTGCGGCGCGGCCAGGTAATCCAGTTCCTCACGCGACAGCTTGACCAGGTCGGCGCGCTCCAGCGCCTGCCACAGCCACGGCGTCGGATCGACCTCGGCCGGCCACAGCGCCGGGCGCAGGTTGAGGTCCAGACTGACCACCGCACCGGCGGCGCGGGCGCGGTCCATGCCGGCGAAGGTCGCCTCGGCGATGGCCGGTTCGGTCAGGCTGTTGGAGCAGACGTGGAAGCACTTCGCGTTGTCCAGGCAGGCCGCCTGGAAATCGCTGTCACGGAACAGCAGGTCGGCGGCCGGCGGGCGGTAGAAGCTGAAGCTGCGTTCGCCCGCAGCATCCAGCGCGACGAAGGCCAGCGCGGTCTTGGCCGCATCGGTACGCACGATGTAGTCGGTGCCGACGCCGTGCTCGACCAGGCTCTCGGCCAGGAAGTCACCGAACATGTCGCGGCCGAGCATGCCGACGAACTGGGTCTTCGCACCCAGCCGCGCGGCGGCCACCGCAACATTCGCCGGCGCACCGCCGGCATACTGCAGGAACGCACGCGGGGTGTCCGCCGAGGCCGGCGGCTGCGCTAGTAGATCGATCAAAATTTCGCCGAAGCAGACAATGGCACCCATTTCCGACTCAGCCTCCCTGCGTTGCGGAGGCCGGCGTACGTGCACCGACCAGACCGTAGAAGATGATGTAGCCGTAGCACAGCAGCGGCAGGATGAAGCTGGCCTGCACGCCGATGTGGTCCGCCAGCACGCCCTGCAGGTACGGCACCACGGCGCCGCCGACGATGGCCATGATCAGCAGGCTGGAACCCTTGTTGGTCAGCGGGCCCAGGCGCTCGATGCTGAGCGCGAAGATGGTCGGGAACATGATCGAGTTGAACAGGCCGATCGCCACCACCGAGTACAGCGCGATGTTGCCGGAGGTCATCATCGTGGTGGCCAGCAGGACCACGTTGACCAGCGCGAAGATCGCCAGCAGGCGGCTGGGCGAGAAGCGCGCCAGCAGGGCCGAACCAGCGAAGCGGCCGATCATCGCCATCGTCCAGTAAGCCGACACGTAGTGCGTCGCCTGCTGTTCGCTGAAGCCGCCGATGCTCGGCATCGACAGGTAGTTGACCAGGAAGCTGCCGATCGACACTTCCGCGCCGACGTAAAAGAAGATGCCAAGCACGCCCAGCAGCAGGTGGCGCTTGCGCAGTGCATCGAAGTAGCTGTGGTGATGGCCCTGGTCGGCCTGCTCGGTGGCGTCGCTCAGCGCCGGCAGGCGGAACAGGAACACGAACAGCGCCAGCAGCACCAGCGCCACCGCCAGGCCCACGTAGGGGCCCTGCACGGCCTGCGCCTCGGCGGCGCGGTACGCCAGCTGCTCGGCGGCCGGCAGCGCGTTCAGTTCATCGGCGCTCTTGACCGTGTTGGACAGGATCAGCATGCCGCCGAAAATCGGCGCGATGGCCGTACCCAGCGAGTTCAGCGCCTGCGCCAGGGTCAGGCGGCTGGAGCTGGTCTGTTCCGGGCCCAGCAGCGCCACGTAGGGATTGGCGGCGACCTGCAGCACGGTGATGCCGGTGGCCAGCACGAAGAGCGCGCCGAGGAACGCGCCATACACGCGCAGCTCGGCCGCAGGCCAGAAGCCCAGCGCGCCAATGCCGGCAATCACCAGGCCGGCCACGATGCCCTTCTTGTAACCCAGCGCGGCGACCAGGCGGCCGGCCGGCAGCGACATCAGGAAGTAAGTGCCGAAGAAGGTGAACTGCACCAGCATCGCCTTGGCGTAGTTCAGTTCGAAGACCGCCTTCAGGTGCGGGATCAGGATGTCATTGAGGCAGGTCAGGAAGCCCCACATGAAGAAGATGGTGGTGACCACGGCCAGTGCCTTGCCGTTGGTGACGGCCGGTGCGTTGCCGGAGGAACCCGATGGGCGGGGCGTTGCGGAGATCGGCATGCGGTTCGCGCCTCGATGCGCGGGAGGTCGTTGTTGCGTGGAAGGAGTGTGCGTTGAAAAGGATCAGTTCGGGCGGGCGGCGCTGCTTTCGCGAATGCGCAGCTGCACCGGGGCGACCGTGCGCTGCGGCGGCGCGTCCGGGTCATCCAGGCGCTGCAGCAGCAGTGCGGCCGCCTGTCGGCCACGCTCGCGCGGGTCGGCGGTCAGGGTGGTCAGCGGCGGCACCGCCACCGACGCTTCGGAAATATCATCGAACCCGGTGACCGCGAAATCGCCACCAGGGCGGATGCCACGCGAGTTCAGGCCCAGCATCAGCCCCAGCGCGACGGTGTCGTTGTAGCAGACGGCCGCGCTCGGCCGATGGCCATCGACGAACAGTTCGTCGGTGCGCGCCGCGGCTTCGAGGCGGTTCGGCGCCGATTCGATCATCCAGCCCGGCGGCAGCGTCAGCCCGGCTTCGGCCAGCGCCTGCTGGAAACCGGCGCGACGCTGGTGGCACGAACTGGAATCGGCATGGCCACCGAAGAAGGCGATCTGGCGGTGGCCGCGTTCGATCAGGTGGCGGGTGGCGAGGTAGGCACCGTGCTGGTTGTCCAGGGTCAGGAAGTCCCAGTCGGCACCATCAAGCTCACGGTTGAACAGCAGCACGTTGGCGTTGGCGCCCAGCGCCTGGCGCACCAGGGTGGCGTCACTGCCCTCGGCCGGCGACAGGATCAGGCCGGCCGGTGTGTGCTCCATCAGCGTGGACAGCACCGCCTGCTGGCGCTCGGGCGATTCGCCGGTGCTGCCCAGCAGGGTCACGTAGCCGCGTCCGCCCAGAGCCTCGTCCACGCCGGACGCGAATTCGGCGAAGAACGGGTTGGACAGATCGTTGATGACCAGCGCGATGCTCGACGAGGTACGACGGCGCAGGTTGGCCGCCGCACGGTTGTAGACGTAGCGCTGGCGGCGCAGCTCTGCCTCGACCTTGGCCCGGGTATCAACGTTGACCAGCGGGCTGCCGCGCAGCACCAGCGACACGGTCGCGCGCGAAACGCCGATGGCACGGGCGATGTCGGTCACCGTCACCGCCTTGCCGGAACGCTTGCTGGAACTGCCGCTGGTGTCGTTCATCGTCTTCCCGGACTCCGCTGGAGCCTCAAGCCTAATGGATCGTGGCCACATCGTGCCGTGCCGTTCGCTGGGTTGCCTCGAACGGCACCGCACACATCATCGCAGCTGGCTGCCTGGTGCAGCGCACCAGGAGACCGGCAGATCGGCCACGGCGGTGCCCCAGCCTTGGGTCGGCGCCTTGCCATCCAGCGCAAAACGCAGGCGCGGGCCCTGCTGCAGGCGGCTCCAGCCCAGCCACACCGGCGCATGCGCCTGGCCATCGACCTGCACGCCCTGCACGTACTGCAGGCGGCGGCCATCGGCACCCGGCGCGTCGATGCGCAGGGTGCGGCCATTGCCCATGTCCACTTCCACCTTGGCAAAGCGCGGCGTGTGCAGCAGGAACTCGCCGCTGCCCGGCACCGCCGGGTACATCCCGATGGCGCTGAACAGGTACCAGGCCGACATCGTGCCCAGGTCGTCATTGCCGGTCACGCCGTTGGGCGCGTTGGTGAACAGCTGCTGCGCGGCACGCAGCACGTTGGCGGTCTTCCACGGCTGGCCGATCAGGGTGTACAGCCAGGGCGAATGCAGGTCCGGCTCGTTGTTGGGGTTGTAGCGGAACTGGTTGTAGTAGCTGTATGGCCCCACCACCCACTCCTTGCGGGCGGAATTGAGCGGATCGGCCTCCAGCGCATCCATCGCGAAGAAGGCATCGAGGCGGCGGCCGGCCTGTTCGCGGCCATCCATCGCTTCCACCAGGCCCGGTACGTCCTGCTGCGCCAACCACTGGTACTGCCACGCGGTGCCTTCATGGAACCCATGATGCGAGCGCGGGCTGTAATGGCCGTCGGCCGGGGTGTACCACTGGCCGTCCTCGGTGCGCGGGCGCGGGAAGCCGGTGAAGCCGGTCTCGGCGTCACGCACCTGCGGGTCCCACACCTTCCGCCAGTTGCGGCCGCGCTCGCGCAGCGTCGCTGCATCCTGGGTGTGGCCCAGGCCATCGGCCATCTGCGAGAGCGCGCAGTCGGCCACCGCATATTCAAGCGTGGCCGAACCACCGTGATGCGGGTCGACGTCCATGCCCTTGGAGGGGAACGCGCGGTCGTAGACCACGTAGCCCTTGTCCAGATAGGTCGGGTTGCCCGAGCGGCCGGCCATGCGCGAGTTCAGGGGCGGCGTACCGAACGCATTGCGGCGCAGCGCATCCCAGGCCTGCGATTCACGGCCCTTGAGCGCACCGAAGCGCCACAGGTCGACCATGAAGGGCGTGACCGGATCGCCGGTCATGATGTTGGTTTCGAAGTTGGCATAGCCCCAGCGCGGCAGCCAGCCGCCCTGCTCATCGATGGCCAGCAGGGTGCGGCCGATGTCGCGGGCCACGTCCGGGCGGGTCAGCGCCAGCCACTGGTTCTGCGCGCGGTAGGTATCCCACAGCGAGAAGTACTCGTAATAGGTCCAGCCCTCGGCGCGGTGGATGCCATCGTCGTAGCCGCGGTAGCGGCCGTCGGCATCGCTGCCGGTGAGCGGCTGCAGCAGCGCGTGGTACATCGCGCTGTAGAAGACGGTGCGGTCATCGCCGCTGCCACCCTGCACGCGCACCCGCGCCAGCTGCTCGCGCCAGGCCTGCTGGGACAGCGAACGCATCCTGTCGAAACCGATCAGCGCTCCACCCTGCATGCCCTCGGCGCGCAGGTTGGTGCGCGCACCTTCAGCGTCCACGTGCGAGATCGCGCTGACCGCAGTGACCGACTGGCCCTTGGCCAGATCGAAGGTCAGCCAGGCGCCGTTCGGCTTCTGCTCGCCTTCCATGCTGTGCCGCGCATTGGGCAGGCCACCGGTCTCGCCCCAGGTGCCATGCGCCTTGAACGGGCGGTCGAACTCGACGCGGAACCAGGTGGTGTACTGGTGGCCGCCGCAGAAGCTCTTGGTGACCAGCTTGCCTTCGACCACGCGGTCGCCGACCACGTCGACCACGCTGCCGATAACCGAATGGCGCTCGTTGGCCTGGCCGACGTTGATCATCACGTGGCCATCGCCACTGCGCTGGCTGAAGGTATAGCGCTCGGCCGCGGCACGCGTGCGCGCGGTGGCTTCGGCGTCGATGCCGCCGTAGCTGGTCAGGCGCACCTTGTAGTAGCCGGCCTGGCCGACCTCGCCGTCATGCGTGTAGGTTGAGGCGTAGGCCTTGTGGTCAAACTGCTTGGCGTTGGCGGTATCGAAATCGCCGCCCGGGCCGATGCTGCCGGTGACCGGCAGGATCGAGACCTGGCCGCCCTGCTCCCAGCAACCGGCGCCGGACAGGAACGAATGGCCGAAGCCGCGGATCTTCTCGTCGTCGTAGCGCCAGCCCGAGTAGTGGCTGCCGATCGGGCTGACCTGGATGAGGCCGAACGGTGCGGAGGCGCCAGGGAAGGTGTTGCCGTCATCCTTGCTGCCGATGAAGGTGTTGACCTCGCGCTCCAGCGCGGCCGGCGCGGCCTGCAGCCAGGGCGTGGCGGCCAGTGCCAGCAGGCAGGCGACGCGGGCCAGCGGGCGGTGGGACAGGGCCGGCGAGCGGCGGGCAGACAGACGGCGGGACAACGTGGTCACGGACAGGACTCCTTGGCGGCAGGGCGGCAGCGAAGCGCCGGCCGCGGTGGCCGAACGCCTCGTTTCCATCGGTACAAATCCGCACCCCGGCGGATTTAGATCGATTGAAGTAAAGCAGGGAGCGCCTATCCATGCATTCTGCGCCGCAGCAAAAGAGGGGGGTTTCTCTTTGCAGGGCTTGCAGCCCTGCACCTGCTGCGAGCAAGAACAACGGCCGAAGCAACGTCAAAGGCTGGTTTCCTGAGGGTAGGCGAGGTGGGCCCGGTTGAGGGGGACGCTGCAAGTACGTCCATGTAAGCTCGGTCGCCGCTTGCTCGTGTGCGCTGTCCTGCGCACACGGCAAGACCGGGGTTGGGCGTCCTGCCCAACCCACCCGAGGCATGCCTCGGGCCCATGCCGCTCACACCCCCTCAACCGGACCCACCCCGCCTTCGACAGTTTCCTGCGAGCTGTCACAGCTCGGGGTCGGATCCCGTTGCTACGCAACGGGCTCTGACCCCAGATGAAGCTTGATGTCTGAGAGATTTCATCCACGCATGGCGTGGATCTACTGGCCGCCGGCCAACTGTCGAAGGCGGGGCGGTGTCGGATTGTGGGGTGTCCGCGGCATGGATGCCGCGGCCAAGCCTACAGGGACGTACTTGCGGCGTCCCCGCAATCCGACACCGCCCCGCCAGGTCACGGATAGCCCGCTTTTGACGTTGACCTTGCTCTGACTTGAAGCAGGTGCAGGGCTGCAAGCCCTGCCGAACCACCCTCCCCTTTGCGCATGTAAACGATTCCAGCGCATTTCAGCGGATCATCATTCGGCAGACACGTCACTGCAATATTGCGCAGCAGCATGCGCAACCCCGCCAGCCATGCTAAAAATCGCCCCGCCATCGCTTAGATCGATCCAAGCGAATTCAGGGATGGCCCGGAGTTGGGGACCGGAACAGCACGTACCCGAGCACCAGCGCGCTGCCCAGGCAGCCGCGCGGCTTAAGCAAAAATCGGCACCAGAAATTAGATCGATTCAAGTTCCGCGTCAGTCACCGGATCAATCCAGGAGAGAGGGAGAGAAGGCAATGAAGCATTCAACTCGTAAGCACGGTCGCGACACCTTGTCGCTCGCCGTCGCGCTGGCCTTGGCCGCAGCCGTCGCGCCGACCGGCGCCGCTGCCCAGCAGGCCACCGCACAGCCGACCACCGGCGGTACCGATGCCACCACCCTGGACAGCGTCCAGGTCACCGGCTACCGCTACGCGATCGAAAAGAGCCTGCAGCAGAAGCGCGACGCCAACGCCGTGGTCGAAGTGATCACCGCCGAGGACGTCGGCAAGTTCCCGGACAAGAACGTTGCCGATTCGCTGCAGCGCGTGCCCGGCGTAGTCATCACCCGCGATGGCGGCGAAGGCAAGAGCGTCAGCGTGCGCGGCCTCGATCCGGACCTGACCCTGACCCAGTTGAACGGCAACTACATCGCCACCTCCGAAACCAATGACGAGGCCAGCCGTTCGTTCAACTACACCCTGCTGCCGTCGAACATGCTGTCCAGCGCCGAGCTGTTCAAGTCGCCGGAAGCACGCATCGACGAAGGTGGCATCGGCGGCACGGTCATCCTGCACACCCGCCGTCCGCTGGAGATGGAATCCAACTCCGGCTACGTGACCCTGGAAGGCGTGTCTTCCGACACCCACCAGGACGTCGATCCGCAGGCGTCGGCGCTGTACTCCTGGCACAGCAAGGACGAGCGCTTCGGCGTGCTGGTCGGCGTGACCCAGCAGAAGCGCACCAGCCGCACCATGGAAGTGAGCACCGAGAACTACCAGTGGTATGGCACCGACGTCGACGCCCGTGATGTCAACGGCAACGCACTCACCCAGGGCGGTATCAACTACTGGTGGGGCAACTCCGGCTTCAACGACCAGTTCGGGCACAACTACAGCGACTTCTTCATGCCCACCTCGGTGAACTTCGCCGTGAAGGAAGAGGAGCGCGAGCGCAAGGGCGGCCAGCTGACGTTCCAGTTCAAGCCGGTCGACAACCTGACCCTGACCGCCAACTACTTCCGCTTCGAGCTGGACGGCAACTATGTGCAGAACATGCTCAAGGTTCCCGAGTGGAACATGGCGCGCTACAACGGCGACGGCAACTGGGCTGGCGGCCGCCTGCTCAATGGCCTGACCTTCGACCCCAGCGGCACCGTGGTCACCGGCGCGCAGTTCGAGAAGCTGCCGGGCAAGGCCTATTACTGCAGTGAAGACGAAGCCGCAGCCGCCGGCCTGGCCCCGGGTGGCTGGGGTCCGGACGACTGCACCATTCCGACCCCGCAGCTGACCGGCAGCTACAGCCGTGAAAAGGCGCTGTCGCAGACCGCCGACCTGACCATCGACTGGGACATCAGCCCGCTGTGGAAGGCCTCCTTCAGCGGCGGCCGCACGTGGTCCGAAGGCGGCCCGTCGATGAACTTCCGCATGTCGGCCAAGCCGCGTCGCCGCGTCAATGGCGTGTGGGAATCCGGCAACCAGTACACCGCGTGGGACCTGACCGGCACCCCGACGCTGACCGTCTCGCCGAACCTGCAGGAGGTGCTGATGAATGGCATCGCCGAAGTCGACACCGGTTCGACCGATTCGTCGTGGATGCAGACCGAGGTCAAGCAGAACCACTTCCAGGCCGACGTCACCAAGATGTTCGAGAGCGGCTGGCTGGACTCGATCCAGTTCGGCGCCAAGTACCGTGACGGCAAGGTTCACCGCAACACCGGCAACACCTACTGGGTGTGCCAGGGCGCCGATCCGGCTGACTACGACAGCCGTTACCAGGCGGGCTGCGACAACACGGCCGGCATCGCCCAGCCGGGCTTCTTCCTGTCCAACCCGATCACCGGCATCGCCGGCGGCTTCAATGCCAATGTGTTCCCGGGCATCAACTACCCCGCCTACATCGATTACCTGAACACCACCTACGGCCAGTCGCACAACCGCGTCGAAGACGACTTCGTCTACAACGTCAACGAGAAGATCTACTCGGGCTACTTCCAGGCCAACTTCCGTACCGAGCGCCTGCGCGGCAACGTCGGCGTGCGCGTGGTGCGCACCGAGCAGTTCGCCCAGTCCAGCGATTCGATCGAACGCTTCAACGACTACTTCCTGGACAACGCCTCCGGCGCACCGATGTCCTGCGATGATCCGGCGGCAGCGGCCTACCCGACCTACGGCTGCGAAAGCGGCTTCGTGCGCCTGCCCGACAACCTGGCCCGCGAGAAGACCTACGAGCTGATCGGCTCGGACCGTACCTATACCGATGTGCTGCCCAGCTTCAACATCGCCTGGGACATCACCGACACGCTGGTCCTGCGTGGCGCGGCGTCGAAGGTGGTGGCTCGTCCGAGCTACACCAGCATCGCCGCACCCGGCAGCCTGAGCTACTACAGCCCCGAGTACGTCAATGACCGCCGCGTCGCCGGCGGTGCACCGACCGAGGGCTGGGCCGGCAGCGGCAGCAACAAGAACCTGGAAGCCTTCAAGGCCACCCAGTACGACCTCGGCGTGGAGTGGTACTTCATGCCGGGCGCCGTCGCCGGTGTCGGCCTGTTCCGCAAGGACATCAGCAACTTCACCGTGCCGATCGTGCGTGACGTGCAGATGGAAGTCGGCGGCGACATGGTGACAGTGCAGAACTACAGCACCCAGGCCAACGGCCGTGACGCGGTGTCGCAGGGCGTGGAAGTCTACGGCCAGTACACCTTCGACTTCGGCCTGGGCGTGCAGGCCAACTACACCTACAACGACACCAACCTGGCCTCGATCGAGCTCAACGGCGAGAACCTCGGTGCCTCGCCGCTGGTGGGCAGCGCCAAGAACCAGGCCAATCTGACGGTGTTCTACGAAACCGACCGGTTCCTGGCCCGTGCTTCGTACAACCGTCGTGGTGAAGTGGTCGGCGGCCTGGTCAACGGCATGACCCAGTACAGCGAACCGTACGACCAGCTTGATCTGAACGTGGCGTACAACTTCACCGAAGCGCTGACCTTTACCGCCTCGGTGCTCAACGCCACCAAGTCCGAGCAGCGCATCTACCTGGGCAGCGACACCCAGTCCCGCCTGATCTCGAACCTGTACTCGGGCCGCCAGATCTACTTCGGCGCGACCTACAAGTTCTAAGCCGGCACAACGGTCCTCCACGGCAGCCACGCTTTTACAGGTGGCTGCCGTTTTTTTGTAGAGCCGAGCCCATGCTCGGCTGCCGTTGATCTGCGCAAAGCGCAGCCGAGCATGGGCTCGGCTCTACAGAAAAGCGGGTTAACGCGCGGCGTCCAATGCCTTGCGCAATGCCGCCACCGTGGCGGTGCTGGTCTGGCTCCAGTCCGGGTCCAGGCCGCGCAGTACCGGGTTCTGGAACTGCATGTCCGAGCGCCGCAGGCCCTTGGCCGAGGCGTGCAGTTCGCTGCAGCCGGTGTGCCGGGCCACCGCGGCGATGTTGGCCGGGCCCAGGCCGGCACCGGCCATCACGCTGATGCGCCCCGCGGCCTGGGTGACCAGCGCGGCCAGCACCTTGCTGCCGGCCTCTGCACTGACCTGCCCGCCCGACGTCAGCACACGCTGGCAGCCGAGACCGATCACCTGCTCCAGCGCCGCGGAGAGATCGCGTGTTGCGTCGAAGGCGCGATGGAACGTGACCTGCAGCGGCCCGGCGGCCTGCACCAGCTCGCGGCACAGCGGCAGGTCGATGTCACCCTGCGCATCCAGCGCGCCGACCACCACGCCATCGCAGCCCAGTGCGCGGCACTGCGCGATGTCGCGCAGCATCAGCTCGGTTTCCAGGGCGTCGTAGTGGAAATCGCCGGCACGCGGGCGCACCAGCACGAACAGCGGAATGGACAGCCGTTCGCGGGCAATGGCGATGCTGCCGAAGGACGGCGTGGTGCCGCCTTCGGCGAGGTTGTCGAACAGTTCGATCCGGTCGGCACCACCGGCCTGCGCGGCGATCGCCGAGGCCACCGAATTGCTGGCGATCTCCAAGCCCAGGCGCACGCTCACGCCTGGGTGCTCGTGTAGATCGACGGCGAGTCGCGCAGGTCGTCCTGGCGCTGCCCGTCGCACACCGCGTAAACGAAGCCGCGATGCAACGCGTACGCGCCGACCTCGCCCTGCTTGTTCATCGCCAGGAAGCAGACCTGCAGCGTCCTGCTTGCCTCGGGGCGCTTGCGCACCACCCGGTCGATGGCCTCGCGGCAGGCCTGGGCCGGCGTGCGCCCCTGGCGCATCAGCTCGACCACCAGGAACGAGGCCGCGTTGCGTATCATTTCCTCGCCCACGCCCGAGGCCGTCGCCGCGCCGACCTCGTTGTCCACGTACAGGCCGGCACCGATGATCGGACTGTCGCCGACGCGGCCGTGCAGCTTCCAGGCCATGCCACTGGTGGTGCAGGCGCCAGCGAGGTTGCCCTTGGCATCCAGTGCCAGCATGCCGATGGTGTCGTGGTTGTCACTGTTGCCGGGGATGCCGCGGCGCTCGGCGTTGATCTGCGGCTGGTACTTCTCGGTCTTCAGCCACTCGCGCCACGCCGCCTCGGCCCGCGGCGTCAGCAGGTGCTGGCGCTCGAAGCCCTGCTGCACCGCGAACTGCTGCGCGCCCTCGCCCACCAGCAGAACGTGCGGGCTGTTCTCCATCACTTTGCGGGCCACCGATACCGGGTGCAGGATGTCGACCAGCGCGGCGACCGCACCACATCGGCCATCGCCGTCCATGATGCTGGCGTCCAGGCTCAGCACGCCGTCGCGATCCGGGTTGCCGCAATGGCCGACGGTGGGATTGCACAGCTCGCTCTCGGCCCAGCGCGCACCGGCCTCAACCGCGTCCAGCGCGCTGCCGCCGTTGGCCAGTACCTTCCATGCCGCCTGGTTGGCCGGCACGCCGAAATCCCAGGTTGAAACGACTTTCGCCCCGCCCTGCCCGCGCGCCTGCACGCCCGGCAAAGCCGCCATGCCTGCGGCCAGTGCTCCGGCCTGAAGGAACTGCCTGCGATCCACCATATCCGCCTCCGTCGTCCGTCCGGCCGTCGGCAGGCTGCCGGCAGCCCTTGCTGTTGTTCTTATGCCGGCGTGCGTGCCGCGTGCCAGACCGCCGCGCCGAGTACGCCCAGCTGGCCGTGCTCGACGCGCCACACCGGCACCTGGCGCAGCACGTCGGTCAGCACGCCCTTATTGAGGAAGCGCTCGCGGAAGCGGCCATCGGCAAGGAAATCCTGCACGTGCGCGGAGATGCCACCGGCCAGATAGACCGAGCGCGCGCCCACGGCGATCGCCGCGTCGCCGGCCAGGCTGCCCAGCCATGCGCAGAACACCTGCAGGGTCTCCACCGCCACCGCATCTTCGCCGCTGCGTGCCGCGCCGATCAGCGCCTCGGTGCTGGTCCACTGCGGGGTCGCGCCGCGCAGCTCGCACAGGCACGGGTAGAGGTTCATCAGGCCACTGCCGGACAGCACGCGCTCGTTGTCCACGTGCGGCCAGCGCTGCAGCAGCTGGCCCAGCACCTGCAGTTCCAGCGCGTTGCCGGCGCCCAGCGCGGCGTGGCCGATCTCGCTGGCCAGCACCGGGCGATCGCCGTCGGCAAAGCGCAGCGCCGCACCCAGGCCGGTCCCCGCGCCCAGCACCAGCGCCGGGAACGCCTGCGCCGGATCGGCATCGCCGTTCAACGGCACCAGGGTGTCGGCCTGCAGGCAGGGAATGGCCAGCGCCACCGCTTCGAAATCGTTGATCAGCTGCAGTTCCTGCAACCCGGACTGCGCGCGGGTGATCGACAGCGAGACCGTCCACGGCAGGTTGGCGTTTATCAGCACATCGCCATCGAGCAGGCCGGCAATCGCCACCACGGCGGTGCTGACCGGCTGGCCGAGACTGGCAGTGAAGTCGGCGAGGATCGCGGCCAGGCTCGGATGATCGGCGCAGGCGTAGGTGCGGTAGCTGCCCAGTCGCGGGGTCTGCCCCGGCGTGGTCTCGGCCAGGGCCAGACGGGCAAAGGTGCCGCCGACGTCGGCCACCACCAGGCTGCGCGGATCATTGCCGTGGGGGGCACCGCTGCCAGCGGAAGGGCTGGCCAGATCGGAAAGTACCGGGGACGCTGCTGCAACGTTCACACTGGCCTGCTTGAATCGATTGAATCGTGTCGATTCTCAGGCATTGAACGCGCTTTGCCAACGCTGCGGGACCCGGGTGCAGCGAACCTGCACCCGGCCCGGCCGCATCAGGGCTGAGCCGTCTGCAGGCTGTAGCGGGTGGTGGCGGTGAACACCGTGCCGTCGGGCTGGGTCGAGCGCACCTCGACCTTGTGGCTGCCCACCTCGAGGTTGGTCGGCAGCGCGCCACGCCACAGGTGCGGCGATGCGGTGGCTTCCGGCGAACGATCATAGCCGCGCAGGGCGTCGGCCGTGTCATCGGCCACGTTCTCCACCAGCAGGCGCGGGTCAGGCTGGCTGACCTGCTTCATCGGCTGCCAGGCACCGCCGTCAACGCGGAACTCGACCACGCTGGTGTCTTCGCCCATGTACACGTTGGCGTACACGCCCCATGCCGGGTAGGCACCCTGGCGCAGCACCTTCGGCGCATGCAGGCCGATCTGGTCGCTGGCCGGGGCACCGGCCACGCGGTACTGCAGGCGGTAGCTGCCGTTGCCGGCCACGTCCAGCAGCGCGTAGCCCTTCGGCGTGCCATCGCTCATGGTGCTGTCCGGCACGCCCGCGGCATTCTTCACGCCCGACCAGAACGCGCCGCAGTTGGCACCGACGTTGTACTCGTGCAGCGGCTTCTCACCCTGCCAGCCCTCGGCCTTGCCGTGGTAGACATGCTGCTGGGTGTGGCTGTGGCCGCTCAGCACCAGCACGTTGCGGAAGTCCTTGAGCAGGTCGAACAGGCGCTGGCGGTCGGCGTGGCGGAAGGTCTCGCGACCCGGCGCGGCGTCGAACAGCGGGATGTGCATGCCCAGCACCAGCAGGCGGTCCTTGCGCAGGCCCTTCAGGTAGCCGGCCAGGAAGGCGAACTGGTCCTCGCGCAGGCCACCGACGTACTTCGGCTTGGCGTTGGGGTCGTAGACCACGTCATCGAGGAACACGAAGCTGGCACCGCCCTCTTCCACCGCGTAGGTGTCCGGGCCGTAGACGTTGCGCCAGCTGTCCAGCGAGTGGTCGTCGTTGGCGGCATCGACATCCAGGTCGTGGTTGCCCGGCACATGGAACCACGGCACGCCCAGTTCGGTGGTGACCTTGTTGATGGCCGGGTACAGGCTCAGGTCGTCGTTGACGATGTCGCCGAGGGTGGTGCCCAGGCGCGCCTTGGTCTGGCCCACCAGTGGCGCCACGATGGACTGCTGGTAGTAGCCAATGTCCTTCAGGGTGGCGGTCTGCGAATCGGTGAAGACCAGCATCTGGAAGCCGCGGCGGCTGTCATGGCGGTCGGACTGCAGGGCGAAATCCCAGCCACGGTCGGCCGCGCCGGTGGCGGGGATGCCGCCGTACTTCAGCGCCGGCGAACCGGTCGGGCGGTAGTGGCGCCAGAACGTCGGCAGGCCGTCGGCCGCCTTCGGGAAGTTGTAGGCATCGGGCTTGATGACGAACACGGTCTGCCCGTCGCGCACCGGCAGGCTGTAGCTGCCGTCAGCGGCGGTCTTGACGATGGTTTCGCCGTTGGAGACCTGCACGCCGGCCAGGCCCGGATCGGTCGCGCCGCGACCTGGCCTGCCGTCGCGTTCGAGATAGACCTTGCCACTGACCACCGTGTCGGCGGCCCAGGCCGGCGAAGTCAGCAACAGGCAGCACAGCCAGGCGGCGGGCAGTTTCATGGGGGCGGTCCGGGAAAGAAAGACCGCCCATTGTAGATTCCGTTGATGACATCACGCACGCGGTGTCGCATGGCCCTGTAGAGCCGAGCCCGTGCTCGGCTGGCTTGAAGCTCCAGAGCAGCCGAGCATGGGCTCGGCTCTACAAACCCCTTAACGGTGGCGCATTTCCAGCACATCGCGGGCGTCCTGCAGCGACAGCCCGCGCGCGCGCAGCAGCACCAGCAGGTGATACAGCAGGTCGGCCGATTCGCCCAGCAGGGCCTCATCGTCCTGCGCCACCGCGGCCAGCGCGGTTTCCACGCCCTCCTCGCCCACCTTCTGCGCGATGCGGCGGATGCCCCCTTCGAACAGCGAGGTGGTGTAACTGCCCGGCGGACGCTGCGTTTCGCGCACAGCCACCAGCTGGCCCAAGCCACCGAGGAAGTCCTTCGGCGCGCCATCGAAGCAGCTTTCAGCACCGGTGTGGCAGGTCGGGCCGGCCGGACGTGCCAGCACCAGCACGGTATCTGCATCGCAGTCCACGCTGATCGACTGCACCGCCAGCACGTGGCCGGACTGCTCGCCCTTGGTCCACAGGCGATGCTTGCTGCGGCTGTAGAAGGTCATGTGCCCGGTCACCTGGGTGATGTGCAGCGACTCGGCGTTGACATAACCCAGCATCAGCACCTGCAACGTGTCGGCATCCTGGACCACGGCCGGCAGCAGGCCATCGCCCTTCGCCCAGTCCAGCGATTCCAGCGCCTGCGGCGAAGGGCGTACTTCAATAGACATCTCGAACCTCGATCTGCTGTTCGCGCAGGTAGCGCTTCAAATCCGCAATGGCGATGGCGCCGCTGTGGAACACGCTGGCAGCCAGCGCGCCATCCACATCGGCCTGGTCGAAGGCCTGGGCGAAATGCTCCATCGCACCGGCACCACCGGAGGCGATGAGCGGCACGTTGCACAGCGCTCTGACCTGGCGCAGCTGCTCCACATCGTAGCCACGGCGCACGCCGTCGCTGTCCATGCAGTTCAGTACGATCTCACCGGCACCGCGGCGCTGCGCCTCGACGATCCAGTCCAGCGTGCGCAGCGGCACGGCCTGGGTCTTGCTCGGGTCACCGGTGAAGCGACGAACCCGCCATTGGCCATCGTCCTCGCGCACCGAATCGACGCCGACCACCACGCACTGCACGCCGAACTCTTCGGCCAGTTCAGTGATCAGTTCCGGGCGACCCAGGGCCGGCGAATTGATCGACACCTTGTCAGCACCCGCAAACAGCACCCGGCGCGCGGTGTCCACGCTGTCGATGCCACCGGCCACGCAGAACGGGATGTCGATCAGGCGCGCGATGCGCTCGATCCAGGCCACGTCCACCGAACGTGCCTCGGGGCTGGCGCCGATGTCATAGAACACCAGCTCGTCGGCGCCCTGGTCGCGGTAGCGCTGGGCCAGCTCTGCGATGTCGCCCATGTCCACGTGGTCGCGGAAGCGCACGCCCTTGACCACACGGCCATCGCGCACGTCCAGGCAGGGAATGATGCGGCGGCTCAGCATGCCAGTGCCTCGCCCAGGTCCATGCGCTGTTCCAGCAGCGCCTTGCCGAGGATGGCACCGCCGCACCCGGCAGCGCGTGCCTCAGCCACGTCGGCGACGTCACGGATGCCACCGGATGCCTGCACCGCCACACCCGGCAGCAGCGCCGACAGGTGCGTGTAGAGGCTGATGTTGGGGCCGGCCAGCATGCCGTCGCGGGCAATGTCGGTGCACAGCAGGTGGCGCATGCCGGCGCGCGCGTAGCGCTGGGCCAGGTCATCCAGGGTCACCCCGGCATTCTCGGTCCAGCCGTGCACCGGCAGCTGCCACTGGCCCTGCGCGTCCTGGCGGGCGTCGAGGGCAATGGTGATGCGTTCGGCGCCGAACTCCTCCAGCCAGCCCAGCACTTCGTCGGGGCGGCGCACGGCCAGCGAGCCGACCACCACGCGGTTGGCACCGGCATCGAGGATGCGCGCCACGTCATCACGGCCACGCACGCCGCCGCCGGTCTGCACCTGCAGCGAGGTGTTCTGACGGATCGCCGCCAGCAACGGGGCCAGGGTGTAGCCGCCGGCGCGTGCAGCGTCCAGGTCGACCAGGTGCATCCACTGCGCGCCCTGCGCGGCAAACGCCTGCGCGCGCGGCAGCGGATCGTCGCCGTAGGAGGTTTCCTGCGCGTAGTCGCCCTGGCGCAGGCGCACCACGCGGCCTTCGCGGATATCCAGTGCGGGGTAGACGGTGAAACTCATGCAGCAGTGCCCTCGAGGAAATTGCGCAGCATCAGCGAACCGGTATCGCCGGAACGCTCGGGGTGGAACTGGGCGCCGAAATAGCGGCCCTGCTCGATCACGGCGGTGAACAGGCCACCGTGGTCACAGGCGGCGACGGTATGGGCGTTCAGCGGCGCGGCATAGCTGTGCACGAAATACGCGCTGGAACGGTCCGGCACGCCCTGCAGCAGCAGCGACGGGCGCAGCGCCAGCAGCCGGTTCCAGCCCATGTGCGGCACGCGGATGCCACAGGCGGGCACCAGCTTGCGCACCGTGCCGGGAATCAGGCCCAGCGCATCCACGCCGGTCTCTTCGGAACGCTCGAACAGCAGCTGCATGCCCAGGCAGATGCCCATCAGCGGCACCTCCAGGCGGCGCAGCGGTTCAACCAGACCCTGCGCATGCAGGCGCTGCATGCCCGGTGCGGCCGCCCCGACGCCGGGCAGGATCACCCGCTGTGCGCCGACCAGGCCCTCGGCATCGCGTACCAGTCGCACGTTCGCGCCCAGCCGCTCCAGCGCGTAGCGCACCGAACCGAGGTTGGCACCGCCGGCATCGATCAGTGCAACCTCGCTCACAGCGCCCCCTTGGTGGTCGGCAGCGCGGTGCCCTGCCGGGCCAGCGCCGGTCGCAGTGCACGCGCCAGTGCCTTGAAGCAGGCTTCCACCTTGTGGTGGTCGTTGTCGCCGCGCACCTGCAGGTTGAGGTTCAGGCCGCTGGCATCGCACAGCGAACGGAAGAAGTGCGGCACCAGTTCGGTCGGCATGTCGCCCACGCGCTCGCGCTTGAACTCGCCTTCGAACACGAAATACGGCCGGCCGCTGAAATCCAGCGCAGCGCTGGCCAGGGTCTCGTCCATCGGCAGGGTGAAGCCATAGCGGCCGATGCCGCGCTTGTCACCCAGCGCCTCGCGCAGCGCCTGGCCCAGGGCCAGCCCAGTGTCTTCGATGGTGTGGTGTTCGTCGATGTGCAGGTCACCCTCGGCCTGGATGTCCAGGGCGAAGCCGCCGTGCTTGCCGATCTGCTCCAGCATGTGGTCGAAGAACGGCAGGCCGGTGGAAACGTGCGCGTCACCGGCGCGATCCAGGTCCAGTTCGACGCGGATCTTCGTTTCCTTGGTATTGCGCTGGACCACGGCGGTGCGCGGTGCATCGGCCAGGGCGTGGGCGATGCCCGCCCAGTCCCACTCGCCACCGAACTGTTCGGTGCGCAGCTGGAAACCACGGATGTTGAGGTTGTCGGCGAACTGCAGGTCGGTGATGCGGTCGCCGACCATGCCCGATCGCGCCCAGTCGATGCTGCGGTCCTGCAGGTAGGCGGTCATCAGGCCGATGCCCGGCTTGCGGGTGGGCGCGTTGTCCTGCGGCCAGCTGCAGTCCACCAGCACATCACGGAAGCTGATGCCCTGGCTTTCGAAGATCTGCAGCATCAGGTCGTTGGGGCCATCGAAGCTGGCGCGCGGGTAGCTTTCGCTGCCCAAGCCGTCCTGGTTGGTGACGATGACGAACTGGTAGCCGGCGTCGCGCAGCTTCAGCAGCGCAGGGATCACCTGCGGCACGAAGCGCAGCTTCTCGTAGGTGTCGATCTGGAAGTCGGCCGGCTCCTCGATGAGGGTGCCGTCGCGGTCGATGAACAGGATGGGGGTCATGCAGCAGCCCTCCGGGCCGACAGTGCCGCGAGCACGCGGTCGTTTTCTTCGGGGCTGCCGATGCTGATGCGCAGGGCATCGCCCAGCTGCGGTGCGGCGCGCTGGTCACGCACCACCACGCCGGCGGCCAGCAGCGTATCGAACGCGGCCTGCGCATCGGCGAAGCGGACCAGCAGGTAGTTGCCGGACGAGCGGTACACGCGGCGCACGCCGGGCAGGCCCGGCAACGCGGCGAACAAACGGTCGCGCTCGGCGATGACCGTGGCCACGCGCTCGGCGGTACGGGCCAACGCGGCCGAGCGCAGCGCCTGCACGGCCAACTCGGCACACGGCGTCGGCACCGGGTACGGCGCCTGGCAGCGACGCAGCACGGCAATCAGTTCCGGCGCGGCGATGAGAGTGCCAATGCGCGCCGCAGCCAGTGCATGCGCTTTCGACAGCGTGCGCAGCACGGCGAGGTTGGCGTGCGCGGCCAGCAGTGTGGTGGCCGACACACGCTGCGCGTACTCGACGTAGGCCTCATCGACCACCACCAGGGCCTGCCCGCGCAGCGCGGTGGCCACGCGTTCAATTTCGGCCAGGCCGATATCGCTGCCGGCCGGGTTGGACGGCGCACACAGGAACACCAGCTTGGCGCCCTGCGCGTGTGCCGTGCCGATGACCGCGTCGAGATCGGGGCGCAGGCCGTCTTCGCCATCGACCAGCGGCACATCGATCAACGGCGCACCCTGCAGGCGCGCACAGACCGCGTACATGCCGAACACCGGCGAGGTCACCAGCACACCGTCGCGGCCGGGCACGCACAGGGCGCGCACCAGCAGGTCGATGGCTTCATCACTGCCCCGCCCGACCAGCAGCTGCTGCGGCTGCACGCCGTACAGCGCAGCCAGTCCTTCGCGCAGCGCCAGCGGCTGCGGCTCGGGGTAGCGTCGGCTGCTGCCGGCGCTGTCGGCGGGATTGGCCCAGGCCGATTCGTTGGCGTTCAACCAGACCTCGCCCTGCACGGTCGCACTACGCGCCGAGCTGTAGCCGGCGAAGGCCCGCAGGTCCGGGCGCACCAGCGCCAGCACGTCATCGATGACGGCGCTCATGCGGCAGCCTCCATGCGCAGCGCCACGGCACGCTCATGCGCGTCGAGGCCTTCGGCGCTGGCGATGATGCGCGCGCAGCCGCCGATCGCGGCCAGGCCTTCGGCGCTGGCGCTCTGCACGCTGATCAGATTCTGGAAGCTGGCGACGCTGACGCCGCTGTAGGCACGCGCGGCACCGGCGGTGGGCAGCACGTGGTTGGTGCCGCTGCAGTAGTCGCCCAGTGCTTCGGGGGTGTAATCGCCGAGGAACACCGAGCCCGCGGCCTGCACCTGGCCCAGCCAGTCACGCGGTGCGCGCAGGGCGAGGATCAGGTGCTCGGGTGCGTAGCGGTTGCTGATCGCGAAGGCGTCTGCCAGCGCGTCGACCTGGATCAGGCGCGAGGCCGACAGGGCCTGGCGAGCGATCTCCTGGCGCGGCAGCAGCGCGACCTGACGCTCCACTTCCGCTTCGACCGCCGCCAGCATCGCCGCATCGTCGGTCAGCAGCAGCACCTGCGAATCCGGGCCGTGCTCGGCCTGCGACAGCAGGTCAGCAGCCACGAACGCCGGATTGGCACCGGCATCGGCGATGACCAGCACTTCCGAAGGTCCAGCCGGCATGTCGATGGCGGCGGCGCCGTCCTGGGCGACCTGCTGCTTGGCTTCGGTGACGAAACTGTTGCCCGGCCCGAACAGCTTGTCGCAGGCCGGAATGCTTGCCGTGCCGTAGGCCATCGCGGCGATGGCCTGGGCACCGCCCAGCTTGAACACGCGCTGCACGCCGGTCAGGCGCGCGGCCACCAGCACCGCAGGATCGGCCGTGCCATCGGCGCGCGGCGGCGTGCACAGCACGACCTGCGGGCAACCGGCCAGCTGCGCCGGCACGCCCAGCATCAGCGCAGTGGACGGCAGTGGTGCGCTGCCGGCGGGCACGTACAGGCCGACGCGGGCGATCGGCCGCAGCATGCGTTCGCAGACCACGCCGGGCGCGGTTTCCACCGCATAGCCCTTGCCCATGCCGGCTTCGTGGAAGCGCGTGATGCGCGCGGCGGCTTCGACCATGGCCTGGCGCAGTTCGGCCGGCACGGCGGCTTCGGCTGCAGAAAATTCAGCGTCGCTGACTTCAAACGAGGCAAGTTCGACGCGATCGAACCGGGACGTGATCGCACGCAGCGCCTCGTCGCCCTGCGCCCGCACCTGCGCGATCAGCGCGGCCACGGCATCACGGGTCCGCTGCGCCACGGTCTGCACCGGGCGGGTCAGCGCCGCGCTGCGGGCGGCTCCATCGAGTTGTGACCAGATCAGACGATTCATGCCAGCGATCGCTCCACGCTCAGTACCATCAGGCCCTGTGCGCCGGCGCGCTCCAGTTCTTCCATGCGCTGCCAGGTCAGCGGACCCGGGCACATGGTCTGCAGGCGCAGTGCACCGCCATCTGCAGGCAATCGCACCAGCGGTTCGGCATCGGCCAGCAGCTGCGCCAGCGCATCCACGCGGTCCTCGCTGGCGCGGAACATCAGCAGCTTGCGATCCTGCTTCTGCACCACGCCGTCCAGGCGCCGCAACAGCATGCTGCGCAGCCCGGCGCGGGCGTCGTCCGGCACGCGCACCGCACCGGCCAGCACCGCTTCGCTATCCAGCAGGTTGTGCACCGGGGTGAGCTGGTTGGCGCGCAGGGTGGCGCCGCTGGAGACCAGGTCGCAGATCAGTTCAGCGGTGCCCAGACGCGGGGCGATTTCCACCGAGCCGGAGAGTTCAACCACCTGTGCGTCCACGCCCTGCTCGGCCAGCCACTGCTTGAGGATGGCCGGGTAGCTGGTGGCGATGCGGGTGCCGGCCAGCTGCGCCGGGCCTTCCCACTGCCATTCCTCGGGCACGGCCAGCATCAGCCGGCACTGGCCGAAGCCCAGCCCGCGCAGGGCCTGGTAGGCGTCGGGCAGGCCGATCTGGCGGCGTGCGGCGGCCTGCTCGTCCAGTTCGTTGCGGCCGACGATGCCGAGGTCGCAGACACCGTCGGCGATCAGGCCGGGAATGTCGTCGTCGCGCACCAGCAGCAGGTCCACCGGCAGCGATTCGCCGTAGCAGAACAGCTTGTCGCGGCTTTCGCGCCAGCTCAGGCCGCAGGCGCTGAGCAGGTTGCGGGCGGGTTCGGCCAGACGGCCACTCTTCTGGATGGCGATACGCAGCCGGTCACGTGCCGGCGCTGCCTGGGTTGCACTCATGGGGGAGGTCTCTAAGTTCGGAACGGGGCGCGGATCAGCGCGAAGCAAGGCGGTCGACGGCGGCGGCATAGCCTCGATGGCCATGCTCGAGGGTGCGTGCCACCCGTCCGGTGGTGGTCACGCTGACGCCGGTGCGTTCGTGGATCTCGCGGTAGGGCACGCCCTGCTGGAGCAGGGGGACGACCTTCCAGCGGTCGGCCATGGCTTCAAGCTCGGCCGGGGTGCAGAGGTCTTGCAGGAAGGCGAGCACCTGATCGGGTTCGCGCAGCGCGGCAAAGGCCTGGGCCAGGGAGTCGAGGTCGGCCTGGGGGTCTTTGGCAGCGATGTCGGGGCGGGCTTTCACGGGGAGGATTTTGCATCAATGTAATAGCGTGTTAGTACATTAATGCATTCTTGCGCGGTGCGTCAAATTTGGGGTTGGGGGCTTGGCAGGGCTGCCGCCCTGCACCCGCACAGCCGGAGCAACGGCAAAAGCTGGGCTACTGAGGGTTGGCGGGGAGGGTCCGGTTGAGGGGGACGCTGCAAGTACGTCCCTGTAAGCTCGGTCGCCGCATCCATGCGGCTCACGCCCCCTCA
>NZ_JAMOKY010000042.1:0-39702 GCF_024499815.1 Stenotrophomonas testudinis
CCCCCCCCCCCCCCCCCCCCCCCCCCCCCCCCCCCCCCCCCCCCCCCCCCCCCCCCCCCCCCCCCCCCCCACTACCCTGCGTCAACGAACGGGGTCGGCGCCCTTTGCCATGCAAAGGGATCCCACCCCGTTCTGCTTTCAGCGCTTGACCTTGCGCAGCGACACCACCAGCGCCCACAGCGCCAGCAGCGCGAACCACACGCCGGACCACATCGGCATGGTCATGCCCAGGAAGGTCCAGTCGATGTTGCCGCAGTTCCCGGTACCGGTCAGCACGGTGCGGAACACCTCCAGCGGGCCCATCGTCTCGCTCAGGAAGGCCAGCGGCGGGCCACAGGTGGAGCCCATTTCCGGCGGCAGCATCTGCACATACACGTGGCGCGCGGCAATGCCGAAGCCGACAGCGGCGGCGATGAAGGCGAGGATGCCGTAGGTCGCGCGACCTGGGCGGTTGGACGGGCCGTGCACGGCACCGATCAGGAACAGCAGGCCGAGCGCGGCGAACGCCAGGCGCTGGAAGATGCACAACGGACAGGGCTCCAGGCCCATCTTCAGCTGCAGGAAGATGGCGAAGCCGAGCAGGCCCACGCAGATCAGGAAGCCCAACAGGAACTGGGCGCGGAAGGGCCAGCGCAAAGGATTCATCGTCAACGCTCGTACGGATCAGGCGCCAAGCGTAACCGAGAGCGCGCCCCGTTCGAACCGCCACACGGCACGCCCGTCGGAACGGTGTGGGTCAGATCCCTTTGCGGGTAGCGCCGGGCCACGCCCGGCCAGCATAGCGGACATGGAAACGCCGGGCATGGCCCGGCGCTACCAGAACGCAAAAGCCCGGCAGAGGCCGGGCTTTCGCTGTGTCGCGTTGGAGCGGTCCGATTACTCGGCCACTTCCTCGGCCACGGCCGGACGGTCGACCAGCTCGACGTAGGCCATCGGAGCGTTGTCGCCGGCGCGGAAGCCGCACTTCAGCAGACGCAGGTAGCCGCCCGGACGGTTCGCGTAGCGCGGGCCCAGGATGGTGAACAGGTTGCCCACGGCTTCGTTGTCACGCAGACGGGCGAAGGCCAGACGGCGGTTGGCGACGGAGTCGACCTTGGCCAGGGTGATCAGCGGCTCGGCAACGCGGCGCAGTTCCTTGGCCTTCGGCAGGGTGGTCTTGATCAGCTCGTGCTTGAACAGCGAGGCGGCCATGTTCTTGAACATCGCTTCGCGGTGGGCGCTGGTGCGGTTGAACTTACGGCCAGACTTCATGTGACGCATGGTGATATTCCTTGGTTAATGATGAGGCTGTGTGGATCGTTGTCGCCATCCTGGCGTTGCTGCGCGGACTGCGGTTGGTCCTGGCCATCCGTCCTGGACGACCTGCCCGCGAACCTGTGGTTCGTCATGGCGATGTGTTGCTGCGTTGAAGGCCCCACCGCGAACGGTGGAGCCTCCAGGCATTCCCGATATCAGCCCAGCATGCCGTGGCTGGCGACGCCGGCCGGCGGCCAGTTCTCCAGCTTCATGCCGAGGGACAGGCCGCGCTGAGCCAGCACTTCCTTGATCTCGGTGAGCGACTTCTTGCCCAGGTTCGGGGTCTTCAGCAGCTCCACTTCGGTCTTCTGGATCAGATCGCCGATGTAGTAGATGCTTTCGGCCTTCAGGCAGTTGGCCGAACGCACGGTCAGCTCCAGATCGTCGATCGGGCGCAGCAGCACCGGATCCACGCCGTTGTTGGCCGGCTTGGCCGCACCGCGGTCGCGGTGGGTGAAGTCACCGAACACGGACAGCTGGTCGCTGAGGATGTCGGCGGCGGTGCGCACGGCTTCCTCGGCGTCGATGGTGCCGTTGGTCTCGATATCGATGACCAGCTTGTCCAGGTCGGTACGCTGTTCGACACGCGCCGCTTCCACGGCATAGGCGACGCGGCGGACCGGCGAGAACGAGGCATCCAGGACCAGACGGCCGATGGCACGGGTTTCTTCGTCCGGACGACGACGCGCGGCAGCCGGCTGGTAGCCGAAACCACGTTCGATCTTCAGACGCATGTTGATCGCCGTATCCTTGGTCAGGTGGCAGATCACGTGATCGCTGTTCAGGATCTCCACATTGTGGTCGACCTTGATGTCAGCAGCAGTGACAACGCCCGGACCCTGCTTGGACAGGGACAGGGTGGCGCTGTCGCCGGAATGCATACGGATGGCCACGTCCTTCAGGTTCAGCAGGACTTCGAGCACGTCCTCCTGCAGACCTTCGACCGTGGTGTACTCGTGCAACACGCCGTCGATTTCGACTTCCGTGATGGCGAAGCCCGGGATGGACGACAGCAGCACGCGACGCAGGGCATTACCCAGCGTATGCCCGTAACCCCGCTCCAAAGGTTCGATAACGACCTTTGCACGGGTGTCGGTAAGGCGTTCGATCTGCGGACCGCGAGGACGCAGAACCTGGTTGGCGGTAACCGTCATGTTGCGGGTTCTCCTAGTGAACCCCCGGCCGTCGCCGGGGGCTCTCCAATGTGAATTACTTCGAATACAGCTCGACGATCAGCGCTTCGTTGATGTCCGCAGGCAGATCCGAACGATCCGGAACAGCCTTGAAGATGCCGGTGAACTTGCCGGAATCCACTTCAACCCACGACGGGCTCAGGTCATGCTGGGCGGCGACGGTCAGGGCTTCCTGGACGCGCAGCTGCTTGGCAGCCTTTTCAGACAGAGCGATGGCGTCGCCAGCCTTGACCTGGTACGAAGCCAGGTTGACCGACTTGCCATTCACGGTGACGCCGCGGTGCGACACCAGCTGACGGGCAGCCGGACGGGTCACGGCGAAGCCCATGCGGTAGACGACGTTGTCCAGGCGGGTTTCCAGCAGCTGCAGCAGGTTCTCGCCGGTGTTGCCCTTCTTGGTCGAGGCCTTCTTGTAGTAGTTGCGGAACTGACGCTCCAGCAGGCCGTAGATACGCTTGACCTTCTGCTTTTCACGCAGCTGGGTGGCGTAGTCGGACAGCTTGCCCTTGCGGGCAGTGGCGCCATGCTGGCCGGGCTTCTGCTCCAGCTTGCACTTGGAGTCCAGCGCACGCGCCGGGCTCTTCAGGGACAGGTCGGCGCCTTCGCGACGGGCGAGCTTACAGGTAGGACCGATATAACGAGCCATTTCTTATCGCTCCCTTTAGACGCGACGCTTCTTCGGCGGACGGCACCCGTTGTGCGGGATAGGCGTCACGTCGATGATGTTGGTGATCTTGTAGCCGACGTTGTTCAACGAACGCACGGCCGACTCACGGCCCGGACCCGGACCCTTGATGCGGACTTCCAGCGACTTCACGCCGTAGTCCAGCGCAGCACGACCGGCCTTTTCAGCAGCCACCTGGGCAGCGAACGGGGTCGACTTGCGCGAACCGCGGAAGCCAGCGCCACCGGAGGTCGCCCACGACAGAGCGTTGCCCTGGCGGTCGGTGATGGTCACGATGGTGTTGTTGAACGAAGCGTGGACGTGGGCAACGCCGTCGGTGACGACGCGCTTGATCTTCTTCTTGGTCTTAGCAGCAGGCTTAGCCATTTATAGGTCCCTTACTTCCTGATCGCCTTGCGCGGGCCCTTGCGGGTGCGGGCGTTGGTACGGGTGCGCTGGCCACGCAGCGGCAGGCCGCGACGGTGACGCAGGCCGCGGTAGCAGCCCAGGTCCATCAGGCGCTTGATCGCGATGCCGATTTCACGGCGCAGATCGCCTTCCACGATGTACTTGCCGACTTCGGCGCGCAGGCGCTCGATTTCCGGCTCCGACAGATCGCGGATCTTGGTGGTCGAAGCAACGCCTGCGACTTCGCAGACCTTCTTCGAACGGGTACGGCCGATGCCGTAAATGCTTTGCAACCCGACCCAGACGTGCTTCTGGGCTGGCAGGTTGACGCCTGCAATACGCGCCATGACGCGGTTCTCCAGCTGAGTGATGGCCGACAGCGCGCCTCAGGCACGCCAATCCGGCAGGATGGATCAAAAAAGTGAACTAGCGATACTAACAAGGTTCCGGTTTACATGGAAGCCCGTGAAACAATGAAGTTTCATGGACCCGGCCTGGGGAGTGTGCCCAGGCTCCGGCGCCGGACAAGGTTGGACCTGGGTTTCCCCGGGGCCGCCCGCGCTACTCCAGCGCAGGACCACCTCGCCACACCCCCACCCGGAACCGCTGCGGGGGCCGCCCTTCGTTTGTGTGGCCAGAGTCCGCGAAGCGGAGGACCATCACGTCAGGAAGACGAAAGTATAACAGGCTTATCAGCCGCGGGCAAAACCGCCGCGGTTGCCGCCCTTCAGGTTGGCCTTCTTCAGAAGGCTCTCGTACTGGTGGGACATCAGGTGCGCCTGCACCTGGGCGATGAAGTCCATCACCACCACCACCACGATCAGCAGCGAAGTACCACCGAAGTAGAACGAAGCGTTCAGCTGCGTGCGCATCAGCTCCGGCAGCAGGCAGACGATAACCAGGTAAGCCGAACCGGCAGCGGTCAGGCGGGTCAGCACGCCGTCGATGTAGTCGGCGGTGGCCTTGCCCGGACGGATGCCCGGGATCAGCGCGCCCGACTTCTTCAGGTTGTCGGCGGTTTCCTGCGAGTTGAACACCAGCGCGGTATAGAAGAACGCAAAACCGGTGATCAGCGCAGCGAACACGATCATGTGCAGCGGCTCGCCCGGGCCCAGGGCGTTGGCGACCTTCTGCAGGGTCTGGCCGACCGCGCTCTGGTTGGCGGCCTGGCCGGACCACATGGCCAGGGTGGCCGGGAAGGCCAGCAGGCTCGAGGCGAAAATCGCCGGGATGACGCCGGCCATGTTCAGCTTCAGCGGCAGGAACGAGGTCTGGTTCATGTACGCGTTGCGACCGCCCTGGCGGCGCGCGTAGTTCACCGTGATCCGGCGCTGGCCGCGCTCGACGAACACCACGAAGAAGGTGAAGGCGAGGACGACGATGGCGATCAGCAGCAGCTGGATGAACTGGATGTTGCCGTCGCGGTAAGCGTCGAAGGTGTGGATGACAGCACCCGGCAGGCCCGCCACGATACCGGCAAAGATGATCAGCGACACGCCGTTGCCGATGCCGCGCTCGGTGACCTGCTCACCGACCCACATCAGGAACATGGTGCCGGCGGTCAACGCGACCACGGCAGTGAGCACGAAGCCCATGCCCGGTGCGTAGACGACCGGAGCGCCCGACGGTGCCACCTGGTTCTGCAGCGCCAGGGCGATCGAACCGCCCTGCACCACCGCCAGCAGCACGGCGCCGATGCGCGAATACTGGGTGATCTTGCGACGGCCGGACTCACCTTCCTTCTGCATCGCCTTCAGGGCGGGGAAGATGTGGGTGGCCAGCTGCATCACGATCGATGCCGAGATGTACGGCATCACGTTGAGCGCGAAGATGCTCAAACGGTGCAGGGCGCCGCCCGAGAACATGTTGAACATGTCCACGATGCCGCCGCCCTGCTGTTGCATCATGGCAAGCATGGCATCGGGATTGACGCCCGGCACCGGCACATAACAGCCGATGCGATAGACGATCAAAGCCCCGACGACGAACAGCAAACGTTGGCGAAGTTCAGTGAACTTGCCCATTCCGCCCGCGAGGTTACCGATGCCAGCTTGCGCCATGATTTTCTTACTCCGTCACGCTGCCGCCGGCAGCTTCGATTGCAGCCTTGGCACCGGCCGTGGCAGCAATACCCTTCAGGGTGAACGCCTTGGTCAGTTCGCCCTTGAGGACGACCTTGGCCTTCTTTGCAGTGCTCGGGACCAGCTTAGCAGCACGCAGGGCGGCGAAGTCGATCTCACCGGCCGGCAGCCTGTCCAGCGCGTACAGCAGCACTTCAGCGGTGTCCTTGGCGATCGGCGAACGGAAGCCGATCTTCGGCAGACGACGCTGCATGGGGGTCTGGCCGCCTTCGAAGCCAGCCTTGATCTTGCCGCCACCCTTACGGGCGAACGAACCCTTGTGGCCGCGGCCGGCAGTCTTGCCCAGGCCCGAGCCGATACCACGACCGACGCGGGTACGCTCGGTGCGGGCGCCCGGTGCCGGGCTCAGTTCATTGAGACGCAGAGTCATGATCGATTACTCCTCAACCTTGACGAGGTAGTGAACGGTGTTGATCAGACCGCGAACCTGCGGGCTGTCCTTCAGTTCACGGACATCGTTGAGCTTGTTCAGGCCCAGGGCACGCACCGACAGGCGGTGACGCGACTGGGTACCACGCAGGCCGCGCACCAGGCGCACCTTCACAGTCTTGTTGGACTCATTAGCCATGGTTGAGTTCCTCCACCTTCTTGCCGCGCTTGGCCGCGATGCGAGCCGGCGACTGCGCAGCAGACAGGCCCTTCACGGTGGCACGCACCAGGTTGATCGGGTTGCGCGAACCGGTGGCCTTGGCCAGCACGTTCTTCACGCCAACCGCTTCCAGCACGGCGCGCATGGCACCGCCGGCGATGACGCCGGTACCTTCGGAAGCAGGCTGCATGAACACGCGGGCTGCGCCGTGACCATCCTTGATGGTGTGCCACAGGGTGCCGTTGTTCAGGTCAACGCTGACCAGGTTCTTGCGAGCCTGTTCCATCGACTTCTGGATGGCGACCGGCACTTCGCGCGCCTTGCCATAACCGAAACCGACCTTGCCTTCGCCGTCGCCGACCACGGTCAGGGCGGTGAAGGTGAACTGGCGGCCACCCTTGACGGTCTTGCTGACGCGGTTGACCGCGACCAGCTTTTCGATCATGCCGTCGTCGACTTTCTCTTCGCGGTTACGGTCGCGATCGCGACCCCGCTGCTGACGTTCTTCTGCCATCTTGATTCCTTGGTAGTTTGGGTATGTACGGCTCGGGGCCGCTTATGGTTGTGGAGTACCGCGTTGGTACGGTGGGCCGCTGCAGAAGAGCGGCGCCGCCCCGCCTCACTCAGGCGGGCGAGCAGGCGGACAGGGGACGCGAGGTCCCCTGCCCTTGTCCCTTAGAACTGCAGGCCGGCTTCGCGGGCGGCTTCTGCCAGGGCCTTGATGCGGCCGTGGTAGCGGTAGCCCGAACGATCGAAGGCAACCTTCTCGACGCCGGCGGCCTTGGCGCGCTCAGCAACGATACGGCCAACCTTGGCGGCGGCATCGGCGTTCTTGCCGTTCTTCAGGCCTTCCATGACGTCGGTCTGGGTGGTATTGGCAGCAGCCAGCACCTTGGAACCGTCAGCGGTGAAGACCTGGGCGTACAGGTGCTGGCCGGTGCGCAGCACCGACAGGCGGGCAACGCCGAGCTCACGGATGTGGGCGCGGGTCGACTTGGCGCGACGCAGGCGGGCGATGTTCTTGTTCATGATTTTTTTCCCTTGAAAGCGGAAGAGCCTGATTAGGCCTTCTTGGCTTCCTTACGGATGATGACTTCGTCGGAGTACTTCACGCCCTTGCCCTTGTACGGTTCCGGCTTGCGGAACGCACGGATCTTGGCGGCGACTTCACCGACGACCTGCTTGTCAGCGCCCTGCACCAGAATTTCGGTCTGGGTCGGGGTGGTGATGGTGATGCCTTCCGGCGCCACGAACACGATCGGGTGCGAGTAACCGAGCGACAGGCTCAGGTCCTTGCCCTGCATGGCAGCACGGTAACCCACGCCGACCAGCTCCAGCTTGCGCTCGAAGCCTTCGGACACACCCTTGACCATGTTGGCCAGAATGGCGCGGACGGTGCCGGTCAGCGGGACCAGGTCAGCGTTCTCGGTGCTCAGGGTGGCAACGCCGTTGTCGACGTTGATGGCAATGCCAGCCGGCTTCGGCAGCGACAGGGTGCCCTTCGGGCCCTTGACGGTGACGGAATCGGCCTGGACGTTCAGTTCAGTCTTACCCAGGGTGACGGGCTTCTTGGCTACGCGGGACATAGTATTACTCCTTTCGCCTTAGGCCACGAAGCACAGGACTTCGCCGCCGACGCCCAGCTGGCGCGCCTGCGCATCAGTCATGATGCCCTTGGAGGTGGAAATGATGGAGATGCCCAGGCCATTCATGACCTTCGGCAGCTCGCTCTTGCCGCGGTACTGGCGCAGACCCGAACGCGAGAAGCGCTTCAGGGTCGCGATGACCGGCTTGCCTTCGAAATACTTCAGCACGATTTCCAGCTCGGACTTGTTGTTTTCCAGCTGGGTCACGCGCAGGTCGGTGATGTAACCCTCGTCCTTCAGGACCTGGGCGATCGCAACCTTGATCTTGGACGACGGGGCTTTCACCGTCTGCTTGCCAACCGCGGCCGCATTCTTGATGCGGACCAGCAGGTCGGCGATGGGATCAGTCATGCTCATATGAGTACCTTTGAGTGCACCGATATCCGCTTTCGCGAAAATCTGTTGTCTCCTGGAAACGGGCCAGGCCCCTTGTTGCGGCAGGCCATTGGACTGCCCTGCTACCCCGTTTGCACAGAGCAAGACGCGGGAGTATACGCCAAAAGAGCCCGGCTTGCGCCGGGCTCCCTGCTTTTTTGCATTGGGGAAGCTGAATGCCTCCCCTGCCCGGTTCAGGAACCCCCGAAGGGGCTCCTGATCACAGGGCCGGCTGGGATTACCAGCTGGCCTTGCGCAGACCCGGGACGTCGCCACGCATGGTGGCTTCGCGCAGCTTGTTACGGCCCAGGCCGAACTTGCTGTAGACGCCACGCGGACGACCCGACAGTTCGCAACGGTTGCGGTGGCGGCTCGGCGACGAATCGCGCGGCAGCTTGGCCAGCTTGGTTGCGGCGTCGATCTTCTCTTCGTAGGTCGCGTCCACGGAGGACACGATCTTCTTCAGAGCCGCACGCTTCTCAGCGTACTTCTTTGCCAGCTTTTCCCGCTTGATGTCGCGGTTGACCATGGAGGTCTTTGCCATTTCGGATTCCTCGACGGATCAGTTACGGAACGGGAACTTGAACGCTGCAAGCAGCGCCTTCGCTTCCGCATCGGTCTTCGCAGTGGTGGTGATGGCGATATCCATGCCGCGGATCGCGTCGACAGCGTCGAAGTCGATTTCCGGGAAGATGATCTGTTCCTTCACACCCATGTTGAAGTTGCCGCGACCGTCGAAGGAACGACCGGACACACCACGGAAGTCGCGCACGCGCGGCAGCGAGATGTTGATCAGGCGATCCAGGAACTCGTACATCTTGTGGCGACGCAGCGTGGTCTTGCAGCCGATCGGCCAACCATCACGGATCTTGAACGACGCAACCGACACACGCGACTTGGTGACAACCGGCTTCTGGCCGGAAATCTTGGTCATGTCGCCGACGGCGTTTTCCAGGATCTTCTTGTTGGTGGCCGCTTCGCCGACACCCATGTTCAGGGTGACCTTGACAAGCTTCGGCACTTCCATCGGATTGGTGTAACCGAACTGCTTCATCAGCGCCGGTACCACTTCTTCCTTGTAGAACTTTTCGAGACGGGAACTCATCTTCTCATTCCTCAGGCGTCGAGCGCCTCACCGCTGGAGCGGAACACACGCAGTTTGCGTCCATCCTCCAGCACCTTAAAGCCAACGCGTTCGCCCTTGCCCGAAGCCGGGTTCAGCACATTCACGTTGGAGATATGGATCGAAGCTTCGCGCTCGACCACGCCGCCGGCAACACCTGCCTGCGGGTTCGGCTTGGTGTGGCGCTTGACGATGTTCACGTTGCCGACGACCACACGGTCGCCGTCGACGCGGACGACTTCGCCCTGCTTGCCCTTGTCCTTGCCAGCGTTGACGACAACCTGGTCGCCCTTCTTGATACGGTTAGCCATGATTATCTCCTGTCGCTCACAGCACTTCGGGAGCGAGCGAGACGATCTTCATGAACTTCTCCGAACGAAGTTCACGAGTCACCGGCCCGAAGATACGGGTGCCGATCGGCTCCTGCTTGTTGTTCAGCAGGACGGCAGCGTTGCCGTCGAAGCGGATCAGCGAACCGTCGGCGCGACGCACACCCTTGCGGGTACGCACAACGACGGCGTCATACACTTCACCCTTCTTGACCTTGCCGCGCGGAATCGCATCCTTCACGGTGACCTTGATGATGTCGCCGATGCCGGCGTAACGGCGCTTGGAACCACCCAGCACCTTGAAGCACATCACCTGCTTGGCACCCGAATTGTCCGCGACGTCAAGGTAGCTCTGCATCTGGATCATGATTCAGCTCCTTATTCAGCCGCGCGCGTGATGACTTCCACCACGCGCCAGTTCTTGGTCTTGGACATCGGAGCAATCTCGGTCACGCGGACGACATCGCCTTCCTTGCAGGCGTTGTCGGCATCGTGGGCGTGCAGCTTCGTCGAGCGCTTGATGTACTTGCCGTACAGCGCGTGCTTGACCTGACGCTCAACCAGGACGGTAACCGTCTTGTCCATCTTGTTGCTGACCACACGGCCTTCGACCGTGCGCAGCGCTTTGTTTTCGATATTGTCGCTCATAGCGGCCGTCCTTACTTCGTGCTGCCGAGCAGCGTCTTGACGCGAGCAATCTCGCGACGGACGCGGCGGATATCGTGAGTCTTCGGCAGCTGGCCGGTGACCTGCTGCATACGGACAGAGAACTGTTCCTTACGCAGGTCGATCAGGTGGGCCTTCAGTTCGTCAGCCGACTTTTCACGGAGAGTTTTCAGTTCCATCAGCGCACCGTCCGGGTCACGAAAGTGGTGGTGACCGAGAGCTTGGCGGCGGCCAGGCGGAACGCCTCGCGTGCCACTTCCTCCGAGACACCCTCGATTTCATAGATCATGCGGCCGGGCTGGATCTGGGCCACCCAGTATTCCACGTTGCCCTTACCCGAACCCATTCGAACTTCGATGGGCTTCTTGGTGATGGGCTTGTCGGGGAACACACGGATCCACATCTTGCCGCCGCGCTTCACGTAGCGGCTGATCGAGCGGCGGGCCGCTTCGATCTGACGCGCGGTCAGCTGACCGTGGGCGGTTGCCTTGAGGCCGTATTCGCCGAAGCTGACAGCGTTGGCGCTCCAGCTCAGGCCGTCGTTACGGCCCTTGTGCACCTTGCGGTACTTGGTTCGCTTGGGTTGCAACATTGTCGTTACCTCGCTTCACGAGCCGGGCGCTGACGGTCACCGCGGTCGCCGCGATCGTGACGATCGTTGCGCGACGGGGTGTCGTCCTGCTTTTCCTGGCCAACCTGGGAGAAATCGAAGACCTCGCCCTTGTAGATCCAGACCTTGATGCCGATGATGCCGTAGGTCGTCTTGGCTTCAGCGAAGCCATAGTCGATGTCGGCACGCAGGGTGTGCAGCGGCACGCGGCCTTCGCGGTACCACTCCGAACGGGCGATTTCTGCACCGTTGAGGCGGCCACCCACGTTGACCTTGATGCCCAGGGCACCCAGGCGCATCGCGTTGCCGACCGAGCGCTTCATGGCGCGGCGGAACATGATGCGGCGCTCCAGCTGCTGGGCGATCGACTCGGCAACGAGCTGAGCGTCCAGTTCCGGCTTGCGCACTTCGGTGACGTTGATGTGCGCCGGGACGCCCATCATCTCGCTCACTTCCTTGCGCAGCTTCTCGATGTCCTCACCGCGCTTGCCGATCACCACGCCCGGACGGGCGGTGTGGATCGTCACGCGAGCGGTCTTGGCCGGACGCTCGATCAGGATCTTGCTGATGCCGGCCTGAGCCAGCTTCTTGCGCAGCATTTCGCGCACTTTCAGGTCGGCTGCCAGGTAACCAGCGAACTCGGCCTTGTTGGCGTACCACTTGGAGTTCCAGTCCTTGGAAATGCCGAGGCGGATACCAATCGGATGAACTTTATGACCCATGGTCTTTTCCTTATCCGCTTACTTGGCGGCGCCCACAACCACAGTGATGTGGCTGGTGCGCTTGAGGATGCGGGTACCGCGGCCTTTCGCCCGCGCCATGAAACGCTTCAGGGTCGGACCTTCATCAACCATGATGGTCTGAACCTTCAGCTCGTCGACGTCGGCGCCCTGGTTGTTCTCGGCATTTGCAATAGCCGACTCCACCACCTTCTTGATCAGGTGGGCAGCCTTCTTGTCCGAGAACTTCAGCAGGTTGACCGCACGTTCGGCCGGCAGACCGCGCACCTGGTCAGCGACCAGACGAGCCTTCTGCGGGGAGATGCGCGCAGTGCGCAGGATGGCTTTCGCTTCCATTGTCATCTCTCCTTACTTACCCGACTTCTTGTCACCACCGTGACCCTTGAAGGTCCGGGTGATGGCAAATTCGCCGAGCTTGTGGCCGACCATGTTCTCGTTGACGAGAACCGGGATGTGGTTCTTGCCGTTATGCACGGCAATGGTGACGCCTACCATGTCAGGCAGGATCATCGAACGACGCGACCAGGTCTTGATCGGACGCTTGCTACCCGCAGCGGCAGCCACCTTAGCAACCAGGTGGTGATCGACAAACGGGCCCTTCTTGAGTGAACGTGCCATGGTCGATTAGCCCCTACGATCGCGGACGATGAACTGCTGAGTGCGCTTGTTATGGCGCGTCTTGTAACCCTTGGTCGGGACACCCCAGGGGGTGACCGGATGCGGATTACCCTGGCCGGCCTTGGCCTCACCACCACCGTGCGGGTGGTCAACCGGGTTCATGGCAGCACCACGAACGGTCGGGCGGACGCCGCGCCAACGCTTGGCACCGGCCTTGCCCAGCTTTTCCAGGCTGTGCTCGTCGTTGCCGACTTCACCGATGGTGGCGCAGCACTCGACCGGAACCTTACGCATTTCACCCGAGCGCAGGCGCAGGGTGGCGTAGATGCCTTCGCGGGCAACCAGCTGCACGGCCGCACCAGCGGCGCGGGCGATCTGAGCGCCCTTGCCGGGCTTCAGTTCGATGCAGTGGATGGTGGTACCGACCGGGATGTTGCGCAGCGGCAGGGTGTTACCAGCCTTGATCGGGGCGTCCGAACCAGCGATCACCTGATCACCAGCCTTCAGACCCTTCGGGGCGATGATGTAACGACGCTCGCCGTCGACGTAGCACAGCAGGGCGATGTGGGCGGTGCGGTTCGGATCGTATTCGATGCGTTCCACGCGCGCCGGGATGCCCAGCTTGTTGCGCTTGAAGTCGATGATGCGGTAGTGCTGCTTGGCACCACCACCGACGTGACGCACGGTGATGCGGCCATGGTGGTTACGACCACCCGAGCGGCTCTGCGACTCGACCAGTGCGGCGTGCGGAGCACCCTTGTGCAGGTCGGGGGTAACCACGCGCACGGCCGAACGGCGACCGGGGGAAGTGGGCTTGAATTTCATCAATGGCATGGGATGTACCTCAGGCCTTGGCCGTTACATCGATCGACTGGCCGTCGGCCAGGCGAACGTACGCCTTGCGCCAATCGCCGCGGCGGCCAGCACGGTTACGGAAGGACTTGTTCTTGCCCTTGACGTTGACCACGTTGACAGCCTCGACCTTGACGCCGAACAGCTGCTCGACCGCGGCCTTTACATCGGCTTTGGTGGCTTCGTTCGAAACTTCGAAGGCATACTGGTTGGAAAGTTCCTGAATGCGAGCGGTCTTTTCGGAGACACGCGGGGCACGCAGCACGCTGAAGATTTTTTCGTTGCTGTTCATGCCAGCCACTCCTCGACCTTCTTGACCGCATCAGCGGTGATGACGACCGTGTCGGCACCGACCAGCGACACCGGGTCCAGACCCTGGACGTCACGCACCTGCACGTACGGCAGATTGCGGGCGGACAGGTACAGGTGCTCGGAGGCTTCTTCAGTGACGATCAGCGGGCGCTTGCCCACTTCCAGGCCGGCCAGCTTGGCAATCAGACCCTTCGTGTTGGTCACTTCGACATCGAAGGACTCCACGATGGTCAGACGGCCCTGACGGTTCAGCTCGGACAGGATCGCGCACATGGCGGCACGGTACTGCTTACGATTGACCTTCTGCTCGAAGCTGCGCGGCTTTGCCGCGAAGGTGACACCGCCGCCGACGAAGATCGGAGCCGTCAGTGCGCCATGACGCGCGCCGCCGCCCTTCTGCTTCTTCGACTTCTTGGTGGTACCTGCCACTTCGGAGCGAGTCTTCTGCGCCTTGGTGCCGGCGCGACCGGCGTTGCGGTAAGCAACGACGACCTGGTGGACCAGATCTTCGCTGAAATCGCGACCGAACACGGCGTCGGAGACCGAGACCTTGTTGTTGCTACCCGTGATAACGAGTTCCATCGTCATCTCTCCTTATGCCTTGCTCGCCGGACGGACGATCACGTCGCCACCCGCCGCACCCGGAACGGCGCCGCGAACCGCGATCAGACCGCGCTCCACGTCGACCTTGACCACTTCCAGGTTCTGCGTGCTCTGCTGCACTGCGCCCATGTGGCCCGACATCTTCTTGCCCGGGAAAACGCGACCCGGGGTCTGGCGCTGGCCCAAGGAACCCGGCGCGCGATGCGACAGCGAGTTACCGTGGGTTGCATCGCCCATACGGAAGTTGTAGCGCTTGATGGTGCCCTGGAAGCCCTTACCCTTGGTGACACCCTGGACGTCGACGATCTGGCCGACTTCGAAGATGTCCGCCTTGACTTCGCCGCCAACGGCGAAATCGCCGAGCTGCGCGTCTTCAACGCGGAATTCCCACAGGCCACGACCCGCTTCCACCTTCGCCTTGGCGAAGTGGCCGGCTTCCGGCTTGTTGACCAGGGCAGCGCGACGAGCGCCGACGGTCACCTGCACGGCGCTGTAGCCGTCGGTTTCGACGGTCTTGATCTGCGCGATGCGGTTGGGGGTTGCTTCGATCAGGGTCACCGGGATGGAGCGGCCATCTTCGGTGAACACACGGCTCATGCCGGCCTTGCGGCCCACGAAGCCCAACGAATACTTCTTCGTCATGGTCGTAGTCCTCAGGTCAGCTTGATCTGAACGTCGACGCCGGCAGCCAGTTCGAGCTTCATCAGCGCGTCCACGGTCTTGTCATTCGGGTCAACGATATCGAGCACGCGCTTGTGCGTGCGGGTCTCGTACTGGTCACGCGCGTCCTTGTCGACGTGCGGGGAGACGAGGATGGTGTAACGCTCGATCTTGGTCGGCAGCGGGATCGGGCCACGCACTTGCGCGCCGGTCCGCTTGGCCGTCTCAACGATCTCGCTGGCCGAACGGTCGATCAGACGATGATCGAACGCTTTCAGCCGGATCCGGATCTTTTGGTCCGCCATGGCGGTAGGTTCCTTCGTTAAAAGAGCGACAGACAAAGCCTCTGGGTTGCTTTGTCCCATGAAATCCCTGAATACGGACGGCCCGCACTCCTGCAGGCCGACAAGGTCAATCCGTAGACCTCAAAAACGTAGGCAGACCTAGAAACAGGCCTGCCCAGACGACGAAGCATAATGGCACGCAAGGCAGCTGTCAACAGTTTCCTGTTGACGCCGCCTGAATGGCATTGACCCTTCCTGGTCCGGGGAACACAAGGCACATCCTGTGCCTACTTTCCCGTTTGATACGCCCCGATGCCCTACCCAGGCAACATCGGGGCGCAGAGTGTAGCAGATTACTCGATGATGGTGGAGACCACACCGGCGCCGACGGTACGGCCACCTTCGCGGATTGCGAAGCGCAGGCCGGCGTCCATGGCGACCGGGTTGATCAGGGTGACAACCATCTTGATGTTGTCGCCCGGCATCACCATCTCGACGCCTTCCGGCAGCTCAACCGCACCGGTGATGTCGGTGGTACGGAAGTAGAACTGCGGACGGTAGCCCTTGAAGAACGGGGTGTGACGGCCGCCTTCGTCCTTCGACAGCACGTAGACTTCGGCGTCGAACTTGGTGTGCGGCTTGATCGAACCCGGCTTGGCCAGAACCTGGCCGCGCTCGACGTCGTCACGCTTGGTGCCGCGCAGCAGCAGACCGGCGTTGTCGCCTGCCTGGCCCTGGTCCAGCAGCTTGCGGAACATTTCGACGCCGGTCACGGTGGTCTTCTGCACCGGACGGATGCCGACGATTTCGATTTCCTCGCCGACCTTGATCACGCCGCGCTCGATACGACCGGTCACCACGGTGCCGCGGCCCGAGATCGAGAACACGTCTTCCACCGGCATCAGGAACGGCTTGTCGACGTCACGCTCCGGGGTCGGGATCCAGCTGTCGAGAGCATCGACCAGCTTGATCACGGCCGGCACGCCGATGTCGCTCTGGTCGCCTTCCAGCGCCAGGCGGGCCGAACCCGAGATGATCGGGGTGTCGTCGCCCGGGAAGTCGTACTTGCTCAGCAGCTCGCGGACTTCCATTTCGACCAGTTCCAGCAGCTCGGCATCGTCAACCATGTCGGCCTTGTTCAGGAACACGACGATGTACGGCACGCCGACCTGACGCGACAGCAGGATGTGCTCGCGGGTCTGCGGCATCGGACCATCAGCGGCCGAGCACACCAGGATCGCGCCGTCCATCTGGGCGGCACCGGTGATCATGTTCTTGACGTAGTCAGCGTGGCCCGGGCAATCGACGTGGGCGTAGTGACGGGTGGTGGATTCGTATTCGACGTGCGCGGTCGAGATCGTGATGCCACGAGCCTTCTCTTCCGGAGCGGCGTCGATCGCCGAGTAGTCCTTGAACTCGCCGCCGAAGCGCTCGGCGCCGATCTTGGTCAGCGCGGCGGTCAGCGTGGTCTTGCCATGATCGACGTGACCGATGGTGCCGACGTTGACGTGCGGCTTGGTGCGCTCGAACTTACCCTTTGCCATTGTTGTATCCCTTGATTGTCGTAAGTGGTTTCAGGAGAGGCTGAGCGAGGCTCAGCCCTTCTTCATGACGGCTTCGGCGATGTTGTTCGGCGCCGGCTCGTAATGGTCGAATTCCATGGTGAAGGTGGCGCGGCCCTGGGTCTGCGAACGCAGCGCAGTGGCGTAACCGAACATTTCACCCAGCGGGATCATCGCGTTGATGATCGAAGCGGAGCCGTCACCGGTGGTGTCCGAACCCTGCAGCACGCCGCGACGACGGCTCACGTCGCCCATCACGTCACCCTGGTAATCCTCCGGGGTCACGATCTCGACCTTCATGATCGGCTCCAGCAGAACCGGCTTGGCCTTGGCGAAGCCCTGCTTGAAGGCCATCGACGATGCCAGCTTGAACGCCATTTCCGAGGAGTCGACGTCGTGGTAAGAACCGAAGACCAGCTTGACCTTCACGTCCACCACCGGGAAGCCAGCCAGCGGACCGCTGGTGATGGTTTCGCGCAGGCCCTTTTCGATCGACGGGATGAATTCCTTCGGAATCACACCACCGGTGATGTCGTTGATGAACAGGAAGTCGTCCTTGATCAGCGGAGCGATCTTGGCATCGGCACGGTCTTCAGCGGTGATCGGCGACAGTTCGATCACGACGTGACCGTACTGACCCTTACCACCGGACTGCTTGGCGTGCTTGTAGTCCGACTTCACGTCAGCCAGGGTGATGGTTTCGCGGTAGGCCACCTGCGGCGCGCCGACGTTGGCTTCAACGTTGAACTCGCGCTTCAGGCGGTCGACGATGATGTCCAGGTGCAGCTCGCCCATGCCCGAGATAATGGTCTGGCCGGATTCTTCGTCGGTCTTGACGCGGAACGACGGATCTTCCTGCGCGAGACGGCCCAGGGCCAGACCCATCTTTTCCTGGTCCGACTTGGTCTTCGGCTCGACAGCCATCGAGATCACCGGCTCCGGGAACGTCATGCGCTCCAGGATGATCGGCTGGTCGATCGAGCACAGGGTGTCACCGGTGGTGGTGTCCTTCAGGCCCACGGCAGCGGCGATGTCACCGGCCAGAACTTCCTTGATTTCTTCGCGGTTGTTCGAGTGCATCTGCAGGATGCGACCGATGCGCTCCTTCTTGCCCTTCACCGAGTTCAGGACGGTGTCGCCACCGTTCAGGGTGCCCGAGTAGACACGGAAGAAGGTCAGCGCGCCGACGAACGGGTCGGTGATGATCTTGAAGGCCAGCGACGAGAACGGAGCCTTGTCGTCGGACTTGCGGGTCATGGCGACGTTTTCGTCATCCACGTCGGTACCGGTCACGTCCGGCACGTCGACCGGCGACGGCAGCAACTGGATCACGCCGTCGAGCATGGCCTGCACGCCCTTGTTCTTGAACGCCGAACCGCAGTACATCGGGACGATTTCGGTGGCCAGGGTACGGGTACGCAGCGCGTTGATGATTTCAGCCTCGGCCAGCTCTTCGCCGCCCAGGTACTTTTCCATCAGCTCTTCGCTGGCTTCAGCCGCGGTTTCGATCATGAAGGTACGGGCTTCTTCAGCCTTTTCCTGCAGGTCGGCCGGGATTTCGCCGTATTCGAACTTCATGCCCTGCGAGGCTTCATCCCAATGGATGGCCTTCATCTTCAGCAGGTCGACGACGCCCTTGAAGCCATCCTCGGCACCGATCGGCAGCTGCATCGGCACGGCGACAGCGCCGAGCTTGGCCTTCAGCTGGTCACGGACCTTGTAGAAGTTGGCGCCGGTGCGGTCCATCTTGTTGACGAACGCAATGCGCGGCACCTTGTAACGGTTGGCCTGGCGCCACACGGTCTCCGACTGCGGCTGCACGCCACCGACGGCACACAGCACGAACACCGCGCCATCCAGCACGCGCAGCGAACGCTCGACTTCGATGGTGAAGTCAACGTGCCCGGGGGTGTCGATGATGTTGAAGCGGTGCTCCGGCAGGGACTTGTCCATGCCCTTCCAGAACGCGGTGGTGGCAGCGGACTGGATCGTGATGCCACGCTCCTGCTCCTGCTCCATCCAGTCCATGGTGGCGGCGCCGTCGTGCACTTCACCGATCTTGTGGCTCTTGCCGGTGTAGAACAGGATGCGCTCGGACGTGGTGGTCTTGCCGGCATCGATGTGAGCCATGATGCCGAAGTTACGGTAACGCTCGATGGGAGTGGAACGGGCCACGGGGAGCCTCTCAGATTTCTTGGATTTCGGATGGCCGAACGCCGCCTTGCGGCGGCCTTCGGATTGGCGCAGCCCTTCCGGGGCCGCGAGGCAGCACCGATGTGGTGCTGCCCTGCCTGTTTTACAAGGCCGTCAAACTCACCAGCGGTAGTGGGCGAAGGCCTTGTTGGCTTCGGCCATGCGGTGGGTTTCTTCGCGCTTCTTGATGGCGCCGCCACGGTTTTCCGAGGCGTCGATCAGTTCAGCAGCCAGCTTCTTCGGCATGGTGTTCTCACCACGCTTGCGCGCGGAGTCGATCAGCCAGCGCATGGCCAGAGCCATCTTGCGCGAGGCACGCACTTCGACCGGCACCTGGTAGGTGGCACCACCGACACGGCGCGACTTCACTTCGACCGCCGGAGCGACGTTGTCCAGAGCCTTCTGCACCAGCTCGATCGAGTTGGCGTTCTTCTCGGCGATGACGTCCATGGCACCGTACACGATCTTCTCAGCGACCGACTTCTTGCCGCTCAGCATGACCATGTTGATGAAACGGGCGATGGTTTCGCTTCCGTGCTTCGGATCCGGCAGGACGGAACGCTGCGGAGTATTACCCTTACGCGACATAGTGGTCTCTCCTTATGCCTTCGGACGCTTGGCGCCGTACTTGGAACGGGCCTGGCGACGCTTGGCAACGCCGGCGGCGTCGAGCGAGCCACGAACGGTGTGGTAACGCACACCCGGCAGATCCTTCACGCGACCGCCACGGATCAGGACCACGGAGTGCTCCTGCAGGTTGTGGCCTTCGCCGCCGATGTAGGAAATGACTTCTTCCTGGTTGGTCAGGCGGACCTTGGCAACCTTACGGAGAGCCGAGTTCGGCTTCTTCGGGGTGGTGGTGTAAACGCGCGTACAGACGCCACGGCGCTGCGGGCACTTGTCGAGCGCCGGCGAGGCACTCTTGTACGTAGTAGCTTGCCGCGGCTTGCGGACCAGCTGGTTGATCGTCGCCATCAGTAGGTTCTTCTGATTGGTGGCCGGAAATCCGGCCAGAGATGCGGAAATGTTAAAGCAGGCCAAAATTCTGGCCTGCTGAGACAGACGATTGTAGCAACCTGTCAGGAAAGCAGTCAAACGCCTCCTGTCAAGCCCGTCCCTGATCCTGGAACGTTACTGGGGAGCCTCCGTGCACCCCGTTCAGGTTGACCGGGTGGATCGCGGACGATCCCCCCTGCCCTTTCCCAATCCCGTCGATGGACCGACGGGGTGGTCCGGCCTCGCGGCCGGACCTGATACCTCATTCTTCGCCAGACGCCTGTTCAGCTTCGGCTTCAACGGCCGGAGCTTCAACGGCCGCCGGGGTGCCGGTCAGGGCCTGCATCTCCGAGTCGGTGAGACCCGAAGCGCCGCGGCGGCGGCTGCTGTGGTACGACAGACCGGTACCGGCCGGGATCAGGCGGCCGACGATGACGTTTTCCTTCAGGCCGCGCAGGTTGTCCTTGGTGCCGCGGACGGCAGCTTCGGTCAGCACGCGGGTGGTTTCCTGGAACGAAGCGGCCGAGATGAACGATTCGGTGGCCAGCGATGCCTTGGTGATACCCAGCAGGACCGGATCGAAGTGCGCCGGCAGCTCGTTGCGGGTCGACAGGCGCGCATTCTCCTCGATTACGCGCTGGCGCTCCACCTGTTCGCCGTTCAGGAACTTGCTGCTGCCCTGGTCGGTGATCTCGACCTTGCGCAGCATCTGGCGGGTGATGACCTCGATGTGCTTGTCGTTGATCTTCACGCCCTGCAGGCGGTACACGTCCTGGATTTCCTTCACCAGGTAGGCAGCCAGCGGTTCGACACCCAGCAGACGCAGGATGTCCTGCGGGCTCGGCTCGCCGTCCACGATGGTTTCACCCTTGGTGACATGCTCGCCTTCGAACACGATGACCTGCCGGTACTTCGGGATCAGCTCTTCGTGTTCCGAACCATCGGTGTCCTTGATGATCAGGCGCTGCTTGCCCTTGGTGTCCTTGCCGAAGCTGATGATGCCCGAACGCTCGGCCAGCACCGCCGGATCCTTCGGCTTGCGGGCTTCGAACAGATCGGCCACGCGCGGCAGACCACCAGTGATGTCGCGGGTCTTCGACGCTTCCTGCGGGATCTTGGCGACGACGTCGCCCACGCCCACGGCGGCGCCGTCCTGCAGGTTGACGATCGAACGCGGCGGCAGCAGGTACTGCGCCGGCAGATCGGTGCCCGGGATGGACAGGTCGTTGCCCTTGGCGTCGACGATGCGCACGATCGGGCGCAGGTCCTTGGCCTGGGTACCACGACGCTTCGGATCGGTGATTTCGCGCGACGCCAGGCCGGTCAGCTCGTCGGTCTTCTCGATGACGGTGATGCCGTCGACGAAGTCGATGAAGCGGATGAAGCCGGCAACTTCCGACACGATCGGGTGGTTATGCGGATCCCAGTTGGCCACGGTCTGGCCAGCCTTGATCGAATCACCGTCCTTCGAGGTAATGGTCGCACCGTACGGCAGCTTGTAACGCTCACGCTCACGGCCGTGGGCATCGAGCACCGAGATTTCGCCCGAACGCGACACTGCCACCAGCGAGCCGTTGGCGTGCTCGACCGACTTGAGGTTGCTGAACTTGACCGAACCGGTGGTCTTGACGGTGATGTTGTCGACCGCAGCAGCTCGCGACGCCGCACCACCGATGTGGAACGTACGCATGGTCAGCTGGGTACCCGGCTCACCGATCGACTGGGCGGCGATGACGCCGACCGCTTCACCGATGTTGACCAGGTGGCCACGGGCCAGATCGCGGCCGTAGCAGCGACCGCAGACACCGAAGGCCGATTCGCACGAGATCGTCGAACGCACCTTGATGCTCTGCACGCCGGCGTCTTCCAGCTTGGCGACCCAGGCTTCGTCCAGCAGGGTGTTGCGGGTGACGATCGGATCTTCGTCGTTGCCCGGCAGGAACACGTCCTCGGCAACCACGCGACCCAGCACGCGATCCTTCAGCGGCTCGACTACGTCGCCGCCTTCCACGATCGGGGTCATGATCAGGCCTTCGGTGGTACCGCAATCCACCTCGGTGATGACCACGTCCTGCGCGACGTCGACCAGACGACGGGTCAGGTAACCCGAGTTCGCGGTCTTCAGCGCGGTATCGGCCAGACCCTTACGGGCACCGTGGGTGGAGTTGAAGTACTCCTGCACGTTCAGGCCTTCGCGGAAGTTCGCCTTGATGGGCGTCTCGATGATCGAGCCGTCCGGGCGGGCCATAAGGCCTCGCATGCCGGCCAGCTGACGGATCTGCGCCTGCGAACCACGCGCACCGGAGTCGGCCATGATGTACAGCGAGTTCATCGACTTCTGGTCGATGGTCTCGCCCTTGGCATTGACGACCTTCTCGGTACCGATGGTGTCCATCATCGCCTTGGCGATGCGCTCATTGGTGCGCGACCAGATGTCGACCACCTTGTTGTAGCGCTCGCCGGCGGTGACCAGGCCCGACTGGTACTGCTCCTGGATTTCCAGCACTTCGGCTTCGGCCTCGGTGAGGATGCCCTTCTTCTCGTCCGGGATCAGCATGTCGTCGATGCCGATGGAGACGCCGGCGCGGGTCGCGTAAGCGAAGCCGGTGTACATCAGCTTGTCGGCGAACACGACCGTGTCCTTCAGACCCAGCTGGCGGTAGCTGGAGTTGATCAGGCGGCTGATGTTCTTCTTGGTCAGCTCGGTGTTGGCCAGCGCGAACGGCAGGCCTTCCGGCAGGATTTCAGCCAGCAGGGCGCGACCGATCGTGGTGTCCACGATCGAGGTCTTGTTCTGCTTGTTGCCTTCTTCGTCGGTCACCACTTCGGTGATGCGGACCTTGACGCGTGCGTGCAGTTCCACCACGCGGTTGTCGTAGGCGCGCTTTACTTCGGCGATGTTGGCGAAGGCCATGCCCTCGCCCTTCTTGTTTTCCAGCGAGCGGGTCATGTAGTACAGACCCAGCACGACGTCCTGCGACGGCACGATGATCGGCTCGCCGTTGGCCGGCGACAGGATGTTGTTGGTCGACATCATCAGCGCACGCGCTTCCAGCTGGGCTTCCAGCGAGAGCGGCACGTGGACGGCCATCTGGTCACCGTCGAAGTCGGCGTTGAACGCGGTGCAGACCAGCGGATGCAGCTGGATGGCCTTGCCTTCGATCAGCACCGGCTCGAACGCCTGGATGCCCAGACGGTGCAGGGTCGGCGCACGGTTCAGCATGACCGGGTGTTCGCGGATGACCTCTTCCAGGATGTCCCAGACTTCGGCTTCTTCGCGCTCGACCAGCTTCTTGGCGGCCTTGATGGTGGTGGCCAGGCCACGACGCTGCAGCTTGGCGAAGACGAACGGCTTGAACAGCTCGAGCGCCATCTTCTTCGGCAGGCCGCACTGGTGCAGGCGCAGGTACGGACCGACCACGATGACCGAACGGCCCGAGTAGTCGACGCGCTTGCCCAGCAGGTTCTGGCGGAAGCGGCCCTGCTTGCCCTTGATCATGTCGGCCAGCGACTTCAGCGGGCGCTTGTTGGTGCCGGTGATGGCACGGCCGCGACGGCCGTTATCCAGCAGCGCATCGACCGATTCCTGCAGCATGCGCTTTTCATTGCGCACGATGATGTCCGGCGCGCTCAGTTCGAGCAGGCGGCGCAGGCGGTTGTTGCGGTTGATGACGCGGCGGTACAGATCGTTCAGGTCGGAGGTCGCGAAGCGGCCGCCATCCAGCGGGACCAGCGGACGCAGGTCCGGCGGCAGCACCGGCAGCACGGTCATGACCATCCATTCCGGACGGTTGCCCGATTCCAGGAAGGCTTCGATCAGCTTGATGCGCTTGGTGAGGCGCTTCAGCTTGGTTTCCGAACCGGTAGCAGCGATTTCTTCGCGCAGGCGGGTCATTTCCGACTGCAGGTCGATGGTGCGCAGCAGTTCGTACACGGCCTCGGCGCCCATGGCGGCGTCGAAGTCGTCACCGTGTTCCTGGCGGGCGGTCAGGTACTGTTCTTCGGTCAGCAGCTGGCGGCGCTCCAGGGCGGTCAGGCCCGGCTCGGTCACCACGTAGGCTTCGAAGTACAGCACGCGCTCGATGTCACGCAGGGTCATGTCCAGCATCAGGCCGATGCGCGACGGCAGCGACTTGAGGAACCAGATGTGCGCGACCGGCGATGCCAGGTCGATGTGGCCCATGCGCTCGCGGCGCACCTTGGCCAGGGTCACTTCGGTGCCGCACTTCTCGCAGACCACGCCGCGGTGCTTCATGCGCTTGTACTTGCCGCACAGGCACTCGTAGTCCTTGACCGGCCCGAAGATGGCGGCGCAGAACAGGCCGTCACGCTCCGGCTTGAAGGTACGGTAGTTGATGGTTTCCGGCTTCTTCACTTCGCCGAAGGACCACGAACGGATCAGGTCCGGTGAGGCCAGCGCGATCTTGATCGCGTCGAAGTCCAGCGTCTGGCGCTGCTGGTTGAAGAGGTTGAGCAGGTCTTTCATGGTGTTCTCCAGAAGGAGGAATGCTGTGTCGATGGGCTTTCAGTTGACTGCCAGCGGCGCGGCGGCGGACCGCCGCGCCGGCATGGATCAGTTGTCTTCCAGTTCCATGTTGATGGCCAGCGAGCGGATTTCCTTCACGAGGACGTTGAAGGATTCCGGCATGCCCGCGACCATCTCGTGCTCACCGTCGACGATGTTCTTGTACATCTGGTTGCGGCCCTGCACGTCATCGGACTTCACCGTCAGCATTTCCTGCAGGGTGTAGGCCGCGCCGTAGGCTTCCAGCGCCCAGACTTCCATTTCACCGAAGCGCTGGCCGCCGAACTGCGCCTTGCCGCCCAGCGGCTGCTGGGTGACGAGCGAGTACGGACCGGTCGAACGGGCGTGCATCTTGTCGTCGACCAGGTGGTTCAGCTTCAGGTAGTGCATGTAACCGACGGTGGTGTGGCGGTCGAACGCTTCACCGGTGCGGCCGTCGTACAGCTGGGTCTGGCCACTGCTCGGCAGGTCGGCCAGTTCCAGCATGCGCTTGATTTCCGCTTCGGTGGCGCCGTCGAACACCGGGGTGGCCATCGGCACGCCGTCGGTCAGGTTACGGGCCAGACGCAGCAGTTCCTCGTCGCTGAACTGCGACAGGTCGACACGGTTGGCCACGTTGGTGTCGTCGTGGTTGTAGATGTCGTCCAGGAACTTGCGCAGGTCGGCAACCGCAGCCTGGGCTTCCATCATCGCCTGGATCTTGCGACCCAGGCCCTTGGCTGCCCAGCCCAGGTGCACTTCCAGGATCTGGCCGATGTTCATACGCGACGGCACGCCCAGCGGGTTCAGCACGATGTCCACGGTTTCACCCGAGGCCATGTACGGCATGTCCTCGACCGGCACCACGTTGGAGACCACACCCTTGTTGCCGTGGCGGCCAGCCATCTTGTCGCCCGGCTGGATGCGGCGCTTCACGGCCAGGAACACCTTGACCATCTTCAGCACGCCCGGGGCGAGGTCGTCGCCGGCGGTGATCTTGCCGCGCTTGTCGGCGAAGCGACGCTCGAATTCCTTCTCGTGCGCCTGGATCTGCTTCTGTGCGCGCTCGATGGCTTCCGAAGCGTCCTCGTCCTTCATGCGCAGGGCGAACCAGTCAGCCTTCTTCAGGCCGTCCAGGTAGGCGTCGGAAATGACGTCACCCTTCTTCAGGCCGGCACCACCGTTGACCACCTTGCCCACGATCTGCGAACGCAGACGCATGTAGATGGCGGCTTCCAGGATGCGGAACTGGTCGTCGAAGTCCTTCTTGACGCGCTTGATTTCAGACTCTTCGATCTGGCGGGCGCGCTTGTCCTTCTCGATGCCGTCGCGGGTGAAGACCTGCACGTCGATGACGGTGCCGTCCATGCCCGGCGGAACGCGCAGCGAGCTGTCCTTAACGTCCGAAGCCTTCTCGCCGAAGATCGCGCGCAGCAGCTTCTCTTCCGGGGTCAGCTGGCTTTCGCCCTTCGGGGTGACCTTGCCGACCATGATGTCGCCGGCGCGGACTTCCGCACCGATGTACACCACACCGCTTTCGTCCAGGCGGTTCAGCGCCTGCTCGGAAACGTTCGGGATGTCGGCGGAGATTTCCTCCGGCCCCAGCTTGGTGTCACGCGCAACGCAGGTCAGCTCTTCGATGTGGATCGTGGTGTAGCGATCCTCTTCCACCACGCGCTCGGAGAGCAGGATGGAGTCTTCGAAGTTGTAGCCGTTCCACGGCATGAACGCGATCAGCATGTTCTGGCCCAGGGCCAGTTCGCCGATGTCGGTGGACGGACCGTCGGCCAGCACGTCGCCGCGGGCGATGACGTCACCCACCTGGACCAGCGGACGCTGGTTGATGCAGGTGTTCTGGTTCGAACGGGTGTACTTGACCAGGTTGTAGATGTCGACGCCGGCGTCGGTGGCACCGACGATTTCTTCCTCGACCACCTTGACCACGATGCGCGCGGCGTCGATCTGCACGATCTCGCCACCACGACGGGCGTTGACGGTCACACCGGAGTCACGCGCCACGGCGCGCTCGATGCCGGTACCGACCAGCGGCTTCTGCGCACGCAGAGTCGGCACGGCCTGACGCTGCATGTTCGCGCCCATCAGTGCGCGGTTTGCGTCATCGTGCTCCAGGAACGGAACCAGCGCGGCCGCGATCGACACGGTCTGCATCGGCGAGACGTCCATGAAGTGGACTTCCGCCGGCGGCTTCAGCAGCGATTCGCCCTGGAAACGGCACGGAACGAACTGCTCGGTCAGCACGCTGTCGGCATTGGTCAGGGCGTTGGCCTGCGCAATGACGTACTCGTTTTCTTCGATGGCCGACAGGAACTCGACTTCGTCGAAGACCTTGCCGTCCACGACCTTGCGGTACGGGGTCTCGAGGAAACCGTACTTGTTGGTGCGGGCGTACACGGCCAGCGAGTTGATCAGGCCGATGTTCGGGCCTTCCGGCGTTTCGATGGTGCAGACGCGGCCGTAGTGGGTCGGGTGCACGTCGCGCACTTCGAAGCCGGCGCGCTCACGGGTCAGGCCGCCCGGGCCCAGGGCCGAGACGCGACGCTTGTGGGTCACTTCCGACAGCGGGTTGTTCTGATCCATGAACTGCGACAGCTGCGAGGAGCCGAAGAACTCCTTGATGGCAGCGGCAACCGGCTTGGCGTTGATCAGCTCCTGCGGGGTCAGGCCTTCCGACTCGGCCATCGACAGGCGCTCCTTGACCGCGCGCTCGACGCGGACCAGGCCGACGCGGAACACGTTCTCGGCCATTTCGCCGACCGAACGCACGCGACGGTTGCCCAGGTGATCGATGTCATCGACCACGCCGCGACCATTGCGGATCTCGGTCAGGACCTTGATCACGTCCAGGATGTCGGAGCTGTCGCCGTGGGCACCGACCAGGCGCTTGGACTCTTCGTCGTTGCGCTCGCCGAAGTACTTGCTGTCATACAGCACGGCTTCGCCGGTGGTTTCCTTGCGGCCCACGCGACGGTTGAACTTCATGCGGCCGACCGCGGACAGGTCGTAGCGCTCGAAGGTGAAGAACAGGTTGTGGAACAGGTTCTGCGCGGCATCCTTGGTCGGCGGCTCGCCCGGACGCATCATGCGGTAGATTTCGACCAGGGCTTCCAGCTGGGTCTTGGTCGGATCGATGCGCAGGGTGTTGGACAGGTACGGGCCACGATCCAGGTCGTTCACCCACAGGGTGCCCACCGCATCGACGCCGGCCTTGCGGAAGTTCTGCAGCTGCTCGTCGCTGATCTCGTCGTTGGCCTGGGCCAGCAGTTCGCCGGTCGAGGCATCGACCACGTCGTGCGACAGGATGCGGCCGACGATGTAGTCGTCCGGCACGGCCAGCGCAGCAATGCCCGAGGCTTCCAGCTGCTTGATGTGGCGCGCGGTGATGCGCTTGCCGGCTTCCACGATGACCTTGTCGCCGTCGGCGAGGTCAAAGCCCAGGGTCTCGCCACGCAGGCGCTCCGGCACCAGCTCCAGCTGGACGCCTTCATCCGGGTTGATGTGGAAGGTGTTGATCTCGAAGAACTCGGCCAGCATCTCTTCGTTGCTGTAGCCAAGCGCGCGCAGCAGGATCGACACCGGCAGCTTGCGGCGGCGGTCGATACGGGTGAACAGCGCGTCCTTCGGGTCGAACTCGAAGTCCAGCCAGGAACCGCGGTAAGGAATGATGCGGGCGCTGTACAGCAGCTTGCCCGAGCTGTGGGTCTTGCCACGGTCGTGGTCGAAGAACACGCCCGGCGAACGGTGCAGCTGCGAGACGATGACGCGCTCGGTGCCGTTGACGATGAAGGTGCCGTTCTCGGTCATCAGCGGGATTTCGCCCAGATAGACCTCCTGCTCCTTCACGTACTTGATGGCCTTGGTCGACGACTCGCGGTCGTAGATGACCAGGCGCACGGTCACGCGCAGCGGCGCGCCGTAGCTCATGCCACGCTGACGGCACTCACGCTCGTCGAAGACCGGCTCGCCCAGCTTGTAGCCGACGTATTCCAGGGCGGCATTGCCGCTGTAGCTGGCGATCGGGAAGACCGACTTCAGCGCAGCGTGCAGGCCGTAATCGGCGCGCTTGGCCGGATCGATGTTTTCCTGCAGGAAATCACGGTAGGAGTCCACCTGGATGGCCAGCAGGAACGGCACTTCGAGAATCGAGCGCTGCTTGCCGAAATCCTTGCGGATACGCTTTTTTTCGGTGAACGAATAGGACGTCATGAGGTCTTCCACCTTGTTGTGCGGGCCGTGCGCCCACGACCCGAAGGAAACTTGAAATTGTCAGTTGGAAGTCGCTGGTATTGCCGGCACCAGCACGCCTTCTCTTGCTACTTCCAACTGCCAACTCGTCTGCATCTACTGCCCTGCTGCCGCGCGAGGCGCTGGCTGGCGAGGTTGTGACCGCAGCCCGTGTTGGGCTTTTTTCCGCATTTACATCGTGTATTGCATGAAACGACCAAAGGCCGGGGGCTTACGCCCCCAGCCTTGGCTGCATCGCCGTGAATCGATGACGATGCAAGGGAAGTGCTTACTTGACTTCGACAGTCGCGCCAGCAGCTTCCAGGTCCTTCTTCATCTTCTCGGCTTCGTCCTTCGAAGCATTGTCCTTCAGGACGCCGCCGGCTTCGGCCAGGTCCTTCGCTTCCTTCAGGCCCAGGCCGGTGATGGCGCGGACGGCCTTGATGACTTCAACCTTCTTGTCGCCAGCGGACTTCAGGGTGACGACGAATTCGGTCTGCTCTTCAACGACGGCAGCCGGGCCAGCCACAGCGGCGGCAACCGGAGCAGCGGCGGAGACGCCGAACTTCTCTTCGATGGCCTTGACCAGCTCCATCACTTCCATCAGGGACTTCTCGGCGATGGCGTCGACGATCTGTTCGTTGGTAAGGGACATGATAATTACCTTTGGATGATTTTCTGGGTTGAGGTTCCGTCAGGAACCACTAAATAGTCGAAACTCAGGCGGTCTCGGCGGCCGGTTCAGCAGCTTCAGCGGCTTCGCCACCGTTCTGCTTGTCACCGATAGCCTTGATGGCGCGGGCGAACATCGTGACCGGCTCGGCCAGGACGCGTGCCAGCATTGCCAGGGCCTGGTCGCGGGTCGGCAGCGATGCCAGAACCTCGACGTGGCTCGCCGGGAACACTTCACCACCGATGGCGACGACCTTAGCCTTCAGCTTGTCGTTGCCCTTGGCGGCTTCCTTGATCAGGCGACCGGCTGCGCCGGGCTCCTCGAGCGAGAACGCGTACAGCAGCGGACCAACCATCTGGTCCTGTGCGACTGCGAACTCGGTGCCTTCAACGGCACGCGAAGCCAGGGTGTTCTTGACAACTTTCAAGAAAACACCGGTTTCACGAGCCTGCTTGCGCATCGCGGTCATCTGGGCGACCGTGGTGCCAGCGTATTCGGCTGCGATCAAGGAGTGGGCCTTGGCGGCGACGTCTGCCAGCTCGGCGACTACTTCTTGCTTCTGGGACAGATTGAGAGCCATTGCACTCCTCCAATTGAACTCCGCTTACGGCTCCTGCCGTGTGCGGTCCTGTGCGGCATCCGTCCTGGACGCCGGGAACATCGGAATGATGCTCCGGGGGTGGGCCGTTCCAGACCTGGAGTGCAATCGGGGAAGATCCCAGACGTGCGTGAACCAGAAAAACTCCAGAAGGGCACCATCTACGCAGGTTGATTCCGAAGAATCGATTAAGCGGTCATTGCTGCTCCGGCGGCGACTCCCTGCCATATCGAGCTTCCGTGCCCGTCGCCGGTATTGCCACGACCGCGCCTGCGGTCTTTGACGGCTACCGCCAGCAATGGACTGCCGGCGATGCCTTCAAATGTCACGGTCACGGTGCCCGAGGGTACCGTGACCGCTTGAAACAATTACTTCAGGGTCAGCGACGACTGGTCGACGGTGACGCCCGGGCCCATCGTCGAGCTGACCGAAACCTTCTGCAGGTAGGTGCCCTTCGAGGTAGCCGGCTTGGCCTTGATCAGGTCCAGCAGCAGCGCGGTAAGATTCGACTTCAGGGCGTCTTCGGCGAAGTCGGCCTTGCCGATGGTGCAGTGGATGATACCGGCCTTGTCGGTGCGGTAACGGACCTGGCCCGACTTGGCGTTCTTCACGGCTTCACCCGGGTTCGGGGAAACGGTGCCGACCTTCGGGTTCGGCATCAGGCCGCGCGGGCCCAGCACGGTGCCCAGCTTACCGACGACGCGCATGGCGTCCGGGGTCGCAATGACGACGTCGTAGTTCAGGTCGCCGGCCTGCATCTTCTCAGCCAGATCGTCCATACCGACGGCTTCGGCGCCAGCGGCCAGGGCTTCGTCAGCCTTGGCACCGGCCGGAGCGAAGACGGCAACGCGGACCGACTTGCCGGTACCAGCCGGCAGCACGGTGGAGCCACGGACCTGCTGGTCGGACTTCTTGGCATCGACGCCCAGGCGCACGGCAACGTCGATCGACTCGACGAACTTGGCCTTGGTGGCGGTCTTCAGGATGTTGATCGCGTCTTCGAAGGCGTACGACTTGCCCGGGACAACGGCGGCCTTGATGGCCTTTTCGCGCTTGTTCTGTGCCATCTGATTAACCCTCCACCACGAGGCCCATGGAACGGGCAGAGCCAGCGATGGTACGCACGGCGGCATCCAGATCGGCGGCAGTCAGATCCGGTTCCTTCGCCTTGGCGATCTCTTCCAGCTGCTTACGGGTGACCTTGCCGACCTTCTCGGTGTTCGGGCGCTTGGAGCCCGACGAGATGCCAGCGGCCTTCTTCAGCAGGGTGGTGGCCGGGGTGCTCTTGGTGATGAAGGTGAACGTACGGTCCGAATAGGCCGTGATGATCACCGGAACCGGCAGACCCGGCTCGAGCTTCTGCGTGGCAGCGTTGAACGCCTTGCAGAATTCCATGATGTTCAGGCCGCGCTGACCCAGCGCAGGACCGACCGGCGGCGAGGGGTTGGCCTGACCGGCCTTCACCTGCAGCTTGATGTAACCGACAACTTTCTTTGCCATGAGTATGCTCTCCGGGTGCTAGCGCCTTGCGACAACAGGCTCCCCATCGGACCGGGAATCACGCGTCCCGGCATCGCGTTTTGAAATCATGCTGAAGGCCGCCTTGCGGCGGCTTCGTCCTGCTGGCTTCCCAGCGGGGAGCCGCGCACTATATCAGGTTTTTTCTTCACATGCCTGAAGCGGCACGTAAACGAACGAAACCGGGCAATGCCCGGTTCCTGGTCCGGAGTCGAGCATGGCTCGACTCTACGGGGCCGCTTAGACGGCCTTTTCGACCTGGCCGAACTCGAGCTCGACCGGGGTGGCACGACCGAAGATCAGCACCGAGACGCGCAGACGGCTCTTCTCGTAGTTGACTTCTTCGACGACGCCATTGAAATCGTTGAACGGACCGTCGGTGACGCGGACCATCTGGCCCGGCTCGAACAGCACCTTCGGACGCGGCTTCTCAACACCTTCCTGGACGCGGTTCAGGATGGCCTCGGCCTCGGAATCGGCGATCGGCAGCGGACGATCAGCGGTGCCGCCGATGAAGCCCATGACGCGCGGGGTTTCCTTGACCAGGTGCCAGCTTTCGTTGTCGATGCGCGGGATGCCGGCTTCTTCGTGGGTCTCGATCTGGACCAGCACGTAGCCCGGGAAGAACTTGCGCTCCGAACGGCGCTTCTGGCCAGCGCGCATCTCGACCACTTCTTCGGTCGGGACCAGGACGTCGCCGAAGCGCTCTTCCATGCCGTCACGGGCGATGCGATCACGCAGGGCCTGCGCAACCGACTTCTCGAAGCCCGAATAGGCGTGAACGACGTACCAACGCTTCATGCAAATCTCCTTAGCGGGTCAGGAACAGCTGGACCAGCCGCTGAATGACGTAATCGAATCCACCCAGCAGCAGGCTGAGGATGATCACCACAACCATCACGACCCAGGTCATGCGGGTGGCTTCCTGGCGCGTCGGCCAGACCACCTTGCGCAGCTCGAAGCGCGACTCGGAGAGGAATTCGCGGGTATCACGACCCTTGCCGGTCAACAGGAACACGCCGATACCACCGGCCAGACCCACGACAACGGCCAACGCACGCAGCTGACCCGTCCACGCGCCCAGCTGGGCAGCACGACCGGAGTCAGCGGAGAACCAGAACCATACGAACAGACCAGCCAGCACCAGCAGCGCGGCGACGGCATACTTGGCGATATCCCCACCCTGGGTGGAGGTGTCCTTGGAGTGTTCGATCTTGCTATTCATCAGGCTATGTCTGCTTTAGCGGACGAACCGCTGGATAAGGTTGGCAGATGGCACGCCAGGAGGGACTCGAACCCCCAACCTGCGGTTTTGGAGACCGCTGCTCTGCCAATTGAGCTACTGGCGTACAGATTGAAACTTGCCTTCCCTTAGACGGCGAAGGCGGACCGAGGTTCCCGGCCCGCCACTCGCGCGACCGGCAGCGCTATGCAACCGCCGGCTTTGCAGGCTTACTCGATGATGGTGGAGACCACACCGGCGCCGACGGTACGGCCACCTTCGCGGATTGCGAAGCGCAGGCCGGCGTCCATGGCGACCGGGTTGATCAGGGTGACAACCATCTTGATGTTGTCGCCCGGCATCACCATCTCGACGCCTTCCGGCAGCTCAACCGCACCGGTGATGTCGGTGGTACGGAAGTAGAACTGCGGACGGTAGCCCTTGAAGAACGGGGTGTGACGGCCGCCTTCGTCCTTCGACAGCACGTAGACTTCGGCGTCGAACTTGGTGTGCGGCTTGATCGAACCCGGCTTGGCCAGAACCTGGCCGCGCTCGACGTCGTCACGCTTGGTGCCGCGCAGCAGCAGACCGGCGTTGTCGCCTGCCTGGCCCTGGTCCAGCAGCTTGCGGAACATTTCGACGCCGGTCACGGTGGTCTTCTGCACCGGACGGATGCCGACGATTTCGATTTCCTCGCCGACCTTGATCACGCCGCGCTCGATACGACCGGTCACCACGGTGCCGCGGCCCGAGATCGAGAACACGTCTTCCACCGGCATCAGGAACGGCTTGTCGACGTCACGCTCCGGGGTCGGGATCCAGCTGTCGAGAGCATCGACCAGCTTGATCACGGCCGGCACGCCGATGTCGCTCTGGTCGCCTTCCAGCGCCAGGCGGGCCGAACCCGAGATGATCGGGGTGTCGTCGCCCGGGAAGTCGTACTTGCTCAGCAGCTCGCGGACTTCCATTTCGACCAGTTCCAGCAGCTCGGCATCGTCAACCATGTCGGCCTTGTTCAGGAACACGACGATGTACGGCACGCCGACCTGACGCGACAGCAGGATGTGCTCGCGGGTCTGCGGCATCGGACCATCAGCGGCCGAGCACACCAGGATCGCGCCGTCCATCTGGGCGGCACCGGTGATCATGTTCTTGACGTAGTCAGCGTGGCCCGGGCAATCGACGTGGGCGTAGTGACGGGTGGTGGATTCGTATTCGACGTGCGCGGTCGAGATCGTGATGCCACGAGCCTTCTCTTCCGGAGCGGCGTCAATGGCCGAGTAGTCCTTGAACTCGCCACCGAAACGCTCGGCACCGATCTTGGTCAGTGCGGCGGTCAGCGTGGTCTTGCCGTGGTCGACGTGACCGATGGTGCCGACATTGACGTGCGGCTTGGTGCGCTCGAACTTACCCTTGGCCATGGCTGCTTATCTCGAATTCGTCTGGTGTGGTGCTTAAGATGGTGCTCACAAAAGGAATCGAACCTTCGACCTCTTCCTTACCAAGGAAGTGCTCTACCGACTGAGCTATGTGAGCGAGTTGTGCATTATGGCATGAACTCGATAATATTCAAAGTTCATTCAATGGAGCGGGAGACGGGAATCGAACCCGCACCATCAGCTTGGAAGGCTGAGGTTCTACCATTGAACTACTCCCGCACCGGGAATGTGCCACAACGTGAATCTGGTGGAGGGAGGTGGATTCGAACCACCGAAGGCGTAAGCCAGCAGATTTACAGTCTGCCCCCGTTGGCCGCTTGGGTATCCCTCCTTACCACCCCATGCCGTTGCCGCCGAAGCGTTGCGGTGTGTGGTGGTGAGCCGCTTATTCTGCTGATGGGACGGGGGGCTGTCAACGCTTTTTTCGGTTTTTTTCACACGCTGTCGCAAACCCATTGATACGCAAGGTTATTGCCCTGGCAGCACCAGGGTCTCATTGGCGAAAATTGCGACGTGGGGCACTCCGTCCGCGCCAATCCAGCCCCGATACATGCCCTGCGTGTTGAACGGCGTGGCCGCTTTTCCGTCTGCGGACAGCACGATGGCGCCACCATCGCCACCCATCTGCGGGATGCTGTCGTTGATGACGCCCTTGCCGGCCTGCTCCGGCGTCTGCCCCTGGTAACGCATGCGCGCACAGATCTCGTGCGCCGCTGCTGTGCGGATGTAGTACTCGCCCCAACCGGTACCGGACACTGCGCAGCGCGCATCGGCCCAGGTACCAGCACCGATGATCGGCGAGTCGCCCACGCGTCCGTAGCGCTTGTTGGTCATGCCGCCAGTGGACGTGCCTGCCGCAAGATGCCCCTGCGCATCCAGCGCGACGGCACCGACGGTGCCGAAGTGCTTGGCCGTTTCGAGATCGGCATGGGCCTGGCCCCTGGCCTCTTCCTTCAGTGCGCGCTGCAGCTGCTGCCAGCGCTTGTCGGTGCGGAAATACGAGGGATCCACCAGGCTGACGCCCTGCTCGACCGCGAACGCCTCGGCGCCCTGACCGACCATCATCACGTGCGGCGATTTCTGCATGACCAGCTGCGCCAGCTGGATCGGGTTGCGCACGCGCTGCACGCCTGCGACCGCACCGGCCGCCTGGGTGGCGCCATCCATCAGCGAAGCGTCCAGTTCGTTGTGGCCGTCATGGGTGAACACCGCGCCCTTGCCTGCATTGAAGGTGGGATCGTCCTCGAGCACGGTGATCGCCGCGGTGACCGCCGCCAGCGCCGGGCGACCCGCCACCAGTTCGGCATGCCCCTTCAACAGCGCTGCCTTCAACGCCGTGCGCGCGGCCTTCTCTTCAGCCGGCGACAGATCCTTGCGCTCGACCCCTGCCCCGCCATGGATGACCAGCAGCGGCGAGGTGGACGGCGCTGCCTGCGCGAGCAGAGGCAGGGACAGCAGGGCAGACAGCGCCAGGCGCAGTTTCATCAGGTACGTCTCCAGGGTGGTTCAGGGAATGGGCGGTGCCGGTAGTGCCGGCCGCTGGCCGGCAGCACCATGCCAATGATGCGTCCAGGGGGCCGCCGGCCAGCACTACCGGCGCGTGATTTCGATCTCGCCGTCGGTGATGTCCGCCATGGCGTGGTAGTCGACGTCGGCCTGGAAGTCATCCAGGCGCAGGCGTCCACCGCTGGCGACCACGGTGACCGGCACGGCATGGAACTGCAACGGCTCGCCTTCGACCATCCGGTCGGCGTCGCGGCCGGGGCTGACCACCCAGACCTTGCCTTGGCCATCGGCGCTGTAGACCTGGGCCTGGCCGTCGGGCTCCACGCACAAAGCGGTGTCCTCATCCACGCCGATGCCGACCATGTCCGGATCACCGCTTTCCTGCGCGGCGCGGGCCACGAACACGATCAGACGGCCGAGCCGGTCGCGCTTGTCGAAGTGGGTATCGGTGACCACGCGCTGCAGGTAGGGCATGTGCAGGAAGCCGCTGTCCAGGGTGACCGCGCTGCCCATCGGGTCGGCCAGCGCGCCGGCCGAGGTGATGCTGCCGCCATCGAGGGCGCCGTAGGCATAGCCGCCAAGGATCGCCAAGCCAGCGCTGGTGCCGGCGATCGGCTTGCCTGCGCGCACGTGCGCATTGAGCGCGCGGTTGAGCGCCGTGCCCTTCCAGAAGCGGATGTAGCGCGACTGGTCACCGCCGGCGATGAAGATGGCATCGGCCGCGGCAACCACGCGCAGCACCGCAGGATCGTCGGCGCCGCGGCGGTTGTCGAACACCAGGGTCTGCACGGCGGTGGTGCCGCCGATATCGCGGTACAGGCGCTCCTGCAGCTCGTCGCCACCGGAGGCGCGCAGGATCAGCACGCGGCCGTTGCCGGCCTGCCGCAGCCACCACTGGAAGGCCTCGGGCACCCACTCGCCGCCGCCCATCAGCATCATCGCAGGGGCGCGTGGACCGGGACGAGGTGCATCCAGGTCGCCAATCTCGTAATAATCGAAGCCAGAGGAATGCAGGTCGCGGGAGTCCTGCGCTGACGCCAGCGGAGCCATCACGGCCAGCGCCACCCCCAGCACGAGGCTTGACCAGAATCGGCGGACAAGGGAACTCATCGTGGATCTCCCTGTACAGAATCGGCTTGCAACCGTTTTCACTCTTTGCCAGATGAAAGACCTGTAGTCAAGAGCATAAAAAAGGCGTTAAATGCGCGCGCCCATTCCGGATTGTGAATGGGGGACAGGTCCCCTCCTCTGCGGGCCGGCTTCATTCCCGAGATATCTCTCATGCGTAGACAGGCGATGGCGTGGTCGATCCAGCTGGCGTTGATGGGTGTTGCTGCCTCGGCAGCGGCCCAGAGCCCCGGTTCCTCTTCGGTGCAGCAGCTCGATGCGGTCCAGGTGACCGGTTCGCGCATTCCGCGCGCACAGGTGGAAGGCCCGGCACCGATCACGGTGATCAATGCGGAGGAGATCCGCTCCAGCGGCTTCACCACAGTGCCCGACGTGCTGCGTGCGATGACCCAGAACGGCGGCGAGACGCAGAGCCAGCAGTCCTCCAGCGGCGCCGACTTCTCGCCGGGCGCACAGCAGGTCGACCTGCGCGGGCTGGGCCCGAACCACACCCTGGTGCTGGTCAACGGCCGCCGCATCGCTGATTTCCCGATGCCGTTCCAGGGCCGCAGCAACTTCACCGACGTGTCCAACATCCCGCTGGGCATGATCGACCGCATCGAAGTGCTGACCGGCAGCGCGTCGGCCATCTACGGTTCGGATGCGATCGCCGGCGTGGTCAACTTCATCCTGAAGAAGAAGGCCGACGGCACCACGGTCGACGTGCGCATGGGCACCACCAGCGAAGGCGGTGGCGAGTCGTTCGACATGAGCCTGTCCAGCGGCTTCAGCAAGGGCAATTTCAATGCGGTGTACAGCGTGGAGCTGCAGTCGCAGACGCCACTGTGGGCCTATGAGCGCGACATCCAGGATTCGACCCAGGACGGGCCGACCGAAGGCTCGCGCATCGCCCGCCGCGCCTACCTGCGCACCGACTACAACGATGACTACCTGGACCCGGGCGCGGCCACCTGCGAAGCGCTGGCCGGGCAGAACCAGGGCAGCACCTACCACGCCTTCCGCCCGCGCTATGGCTATTACTGCGGCAGCGACGCGTCGATCGGCTACGGCACCATCCTCAGCAAACGCCGCGGCGCCAACGGCTATGCCTCGCTGAGCTACGACTTCGACAACGGCCAGCAGTGGTTTGCCGACGTGCAGATGGGGCACCACACGCTGGCCCTGATGCGCGATGTCACTTCGTGGGGCCGCATGGCCGCCGACGGCGACGAGTCGGGCTACTTCAACAACGAAGCCACCGGTGAGATCGAATTCTGGCAGCGCCAGTTCTCGCCGGAGGAAATGGGCGGCCTGCGCAATGCCATGGTGCGCAGCACGCAGAAGACCTTCAGCGTGACCACCGGCTTCAAGGGCAACCTGGTCGGCAACTGGGATTACGAAGCGGCGCTGAGCCACTCACAGTACCAGTCGCGGATCAGCTGGCCGCAGATCGTCGCCGCCAAGGCCAACGACCTGTTCCTGGGCCCGCAGCTGGGCGAGGACGATGACGGCTTCCCGATCTACAACGCCGACCCGTCGCGCCTGTACACGCCGCTGACCCGCGCCGAGTACGACTCGATCGCCGCGCGCACGACCTACACGCCGAAGTCGCGCACCGAGACCGCGGCCCTGACCCTGACCAACGGTTCGCTGTTCGGCCTGCCCGGCGGCGATGTGGGCTTCGCCGCGACCGTGGAAGTGGGCCAGCAGGCCTACGCGTTGAATCCCGATCCGCTGGCGACCGAGTACTACTACTACAGCTGGAAGGATTCGGACGGCAAGGGGTCGCGCAACCGCTGGGCGACCGCCGCCGAACTGCGCCTGCCGCTGCACGACACGCTGAACCTCAGCGTGGCCGGCCGCTACGACCAGTACCGCTATTCCGGTCATACCATCGGCAAGGCGACCTGGAGCGGCGGCCTGGAGTGGCGTCCCGTGGACAGCCTGCTGGTACGCGGCTCCTACGGCACCGCCTTCCGCGCGCCCGACCTGCACTACGTGTTCGCCGGCCCGGGCAACGATGAGACCACGGCCGAAGATCTGTACAGCTGCCGTGCCGACGACGCCGATGACTGCTCCGACTACGAGCGCAACGTGATCCGCAGCCGCAGCGGCAACCGCGAGCTCGACCCGGAAACCAGCACCTCGTGGAGCGCAGGCTTCGTCTGGTCGCCGGCCGCCGGCCTCGATCTGTCGGTGGACTGGTTCGACATCGACATGCGCAAGCAGGTGCAGGACATGGACGTGCGCACGATCCTGGCCAGCGAAGCGAACTGCCGTCTGGGCGACGCCGACATCACCTCGCCGACCTGCGTGGACGCGCTGGCGCGGGTGACCCGTACCGCCGACGGCCGCCTGTACGGCGTGTACGTCAACCCGATCAACGTCGCGCGTGAGTCGACCTCGGGCATCGACGTGGGACTGCGCTACCGCCTGCAGACCGTTGCCGGTGATTTCATCTTCAACGGCACCCACACCCGGGTGAAGGAGCATGATTTCCAGCGCTACCCGGGCGACCCGACCGAAGACCAGTTCGCGGTGAACAGCGGCTTCGACATCCCGCGCACCAAGACCAGCGTCAGCGTGACCTGGGAGAAGGATGCGTGGTCGGCCACCGTGTACGGCTCGCGCCTGGGCAAGCTGCCGAACTCGGACAGCTACGACCAGGTGTTCGACCCGGACAGTGGCGACAGCCCGTACATCAAGGCCACGTACCGCTACAACGCGTCGGTGCAGTACCGCTTCGACGACCACTCGCGCCTGTCGCTGTCGGTGGCCAACGTGTTCAACAAGATGCCGCCGAAGGACGCCACGTACACGGCCTACCCTTACTACGACGTGTCCTGGTTCGACAGCGTTGGCCGCACGATCAACCTGCAGTACACCCACAAGTTCGGCGGCAGCGCGTTGTAAGCGCGGTTTCGCAGGACGTGGACGACAAGGCCCGCCATTGGCGTAATGCTGTTCACTTAAGCGGTGCAGCCTTGCGATCTACCGGATAGCGGGTCTTGGAAATCTTCACCGTCCTCGGCG
>NZ_JAMOKY010000043.1:0-37667 GCF_024499815.1 Stenotrophomonas testudinis
GTTCGAAGGCACAGAGTTTTACGACGTGGTGGGATACCCGCGCAAGCAGATCATCAACCACATCAACACCCTGAACGACGGGCACGTGATTTTCCTGCATCTGAGCCGTTGATGGGTGGGTGCGGACCGTTGGGCCCCACCTCCGTGTGGAGCCGAGCCCACGCTCGGCTCCACCCTCTGGCGATCAGACCCGCAGCAGCACCTTGCCGCCACGCCCCGACTGCGCGCTGGCGGTCGCGGCGGCCGTGATGTCGTCCAGCGCGAAGATGCCGTCCACCGGCAGGGTCAGTTCGCCGCTGGCCGCGCGCTGCAGCAGTTCGCCCACCAGGCGGCGCTTGTCTTCCACCGCCATCGCCTGGCTGACCTTGCTGCCCCAGAAGCCCTTCACCGTGGCTTCCTTGTAGATCAGGCCACTGGCCGGGATGCGCATCGCCTCGCCACTCATCACGCCGAACGACACCAGCGTGCCGTGCAGGCCGAGCAGGTCGACCAGATCGGCGCTGGCTTCGCCGCCGATGGAATCGACGGCGGCCGCCGCCTGCGCTTCGCCGGTGGCTGCACGCACGCGGTCCTTCCAGCCGTCCTGCGAGGTATCGAACACATGCTCGACGCCCAGCGCCTGCAGCTGCGCGACCGCCTTGGCATTGCGCACCAGATTGGCCACGTTGACGCCGCGGGCGCGGGCCAGCATCGCCAGCGATTTGCCCACCGCACCGTTGGCGGTGTTCTGCACGACCCACTGGCCGGCTTCCACCTTCAGGAATTCCAGCAGCATCAGCGCGCTCAGCGGCATCGCGATCAGCTGTGCCGCGGTTTCGTCGGCGATGGCGTCGGGCATCGGGATGACCATCCGTGCCGGCGCGGTGAACGCCTCGGCCCAGGTGGCATGCACAGAGGCGGCGGCGACGCGCTGGCCGACCTGCAGGCCTTCAACACCTTCGCCCAGCGCATCGACCACGCCCAGGGCTTCGCTTCCACCGACCGCCGGCAGGGTCGGCTTGTAGCCATACAGGCCGCGTACGGTCAGCAGGTCGTGGTTGTGGATCGAGGCGAGCGTGGTGCGGATGCGCACTTCGCCGGGGCCGGGTTCGGGCAGGGCGACATCGGCGATGGCAAGGACGGTGGCGGGATCGCCGAAGGCGGTGTACTGGGCAGCACGCATGGGGGACTTCCGGTTGAAAAGGAGGTTGTAACCAACTGGGGATGGCGGCGGCGTCGACAAGGCGCCGGTGGTGCAACACGGCATCCTGCGACGGATCGTCGCGGCATTTCGTGATTACCGCATCTTGTGTTGACGATCTCCAATATCCCCACTATGTTGGGGCCGTCACTCCCGGTCAGCCGCCGCCGCCGGACATGCAGCAAACGTCCCGCGGCCCGCCCCTGAAGGCTTGCCGTGTCGACGCGGCCGCCATCGAGCGGACGCAGATCGCTACCCACGGCCCGGATACCGGCCGCAGGCGCAGGCTCATCGCTGACGGTCTGACGTTCCCGCGCAATGGCACACCAACCGATTGCCTTGGGCGCCGGTATCGCGCGCAGGGCCGCCATGGCATCGACGCTTCGAGGCGCGCGTGCCTGGAGACGCAGGACAATGACCGACAGTACCTACCGCGCGGCCGATCTGGCCGGCGCCGGCGACGCCATGCGCGCCGGTGGCGAACGTGTGCCCACCTGGATCACCAAGGAAGCCGGCAACCGCCGCCTGCCGTTCGAGGCCGGACGCCTGCAGCGCAGCATCGACAGCGTGCACGCCGAGTTCCCGCAGCTGGACGTGGGCGACTATCGCCGCGTGGTGCAGGCGATGGTCGAGCGCAAGCCCAGCATCAGCGCCGATGACCTGGTGGACCTGCTGATCCGCGAGGCCGAATCGCGCGTGGATCTGGTGGCGCCGGAGTGGGAGCAGTTTGCCGCGCGGCTGTACCTGCGCCGGCTGTACAAGCGCGCCAGCCGCAACCGCTTCTACGACGTCAGCCTGAAGTACGGTTCCTACGTGGGCCTGCAGGAAAGCCTGGCCGACCGCGGCGTGTACAGCAACGACATCCTGCGCTGCTATTCGAAGGACGAACTGCAGCGGGCCGGGCAGATGATCGATCCCGAACGCGACCGCTTGTTTGCCTACAACGGCCTGTACCTGCTGGCCACGCGCTACCTGGCCAGCGACCGCAGCCGCGAGGTGTACGAGCTGCCGCAGGAGCGCTGGCTGACCATCGCGCTGTACCTGATGCAGGACGAAAAGCCCAGGGAACGCCGCATGCAGCTGGTCGGCGAAGCGTACTGGGCGCTGTCCAACCTGTACATGACCGTGGCCACGCCCACCTTGGCCAATGCCGGCAAGGTCGGCGGCCAGCTGTCCAGCTGCTTCATCGATACGGTGGATGACAGCCTGCAGGGCATCTATGACTCCAACACCGATATCGCCCGTGTATCCAAGCACGGTGGCGGCGTCGGCGCCTACCTGGGCTATGTGCGCAGCAGCGGCGCGCCGATCCGCGGTGTACCCAATTCCTCCGGTGGCGTGGTGCCGTGGATCAAGCAGCTCAACAACACCGCCGTGTCGGTCGATCAGCTCGGCCAGCGCAAGGGCGCGGTGGCGGTGTACCTGGACATCTGGCACCGCGACATCGAGGCCTTCCTCGATCTTCGCCTGAACAATGGCGACCAGCGCCTGCGCGCGCACGACGTGTTCACGGCGGTGTGCGTGCCGGACCTGTTCATGGAGGCGGTGGAGCGCCGCGCTGACTGGTACCTGTTCGACCCGCACGAAGTGAAGCAGGCCAAGGGCTGGTACCTGCAGGACTTCTACGATGAAACGCGCGGCGCGGGCAGCTTCCGGGACCGCTATGCCGAACTGGTGGGCGACGAGCGCATCAGCCGCCGCACCGTGCGCGCCATCGATCTGTTCAAGCGGATCATGGTCAGCCAGCTGGAAACCGGCAACCCGTTCCTGTTCTACCGCGATGAAGTGAACCGCAAGAACCCGAACAAGCATGCGGGCATGGTGTATTCCAGCAACCTGTGCACCGAGATCCTGCAGAACATGAGCCCGACGCGGATGATCCAGGAGATCGTCAGCGGCGACCAGATCGTCACCACCCGCCGCGCCGGCGATTTCGTGGTCTGCAACCTGTCCTCGATCAACCTCGGCCGGTCGATCACTGCGCCGGACGATCTGCTGGCCAAGGACGTGCTCGAGCGCCTGATCCCGATCCAGGTGCGCATGCTCGACAACGTGATCGACCTCAACGCGCTGCCGGTGCCGCAGGCCACCATCACCAACCGAAAGTACCGCGCCATCGGCCTGGGCACCTTCGGCTGGCACCACCTGCTGGCCCAGCAGGGCATCTACTGGGAAACACCCGAAGCCGAGGCGCTGTCGGACACGCTGTTCGAGCGCATCAACTTCCTGACCATCCAGGCCAGCGCGCAGCTGGCGAAGGAGAAGGGCAGCTATCCGATGTTCGCCGGCAGCGACTGGCAGACCGGCGCCTACTTCCGTGACCGCCGCTACGAGGGGGCGGGCTGGGACAGCCTGGCCCGCGACGTTGCAACGCACGGTCTGCGCAATGGCTGGCTGCTGGCGGTGGCGCCGAACATGAGCACCGCGCAGATCGCCGGTTCCACCGCATCGATCGACCCGATCTACAGCGCGTTCTACTACGAGGAAAAGAAGGACTTCCGCCGTCCGGTCGCTGCGCCGGGGCTGTCGCTGGAAACGTGGCCGTACTACGAAAAGGGCGCCTACAAGGTCGATCAGTTCGCCAGCGTACGGCAGAACGCCCGCCGCCAGCGCCACGTCGACCAGGCCATCAGCTTCAACCTGTACGTGCCCAGCACCATCCGCGCCAGCACGCTGCTGGAGCTGCACCTGAGCGCGTGGCGCGAGGGCCTGAAGACCACGTACTACGTGCGCTCCAACGACATCGACATCAGCGAATGCGAGTGGTGCTCGAGCTGATCGCTGCGAATCCTGTAGAGCCGAGCCCACGCTCGGCTCAAGCGCAACGCAGCCGAGCATGGGCTCGGCTCTACAAACGCAACGCATGCAATCCGAAGGCAGAAAACCATGGCAACCCCCCTCGACCGCATCAAGATCCTCGAACCGCGCCACCCCAACCGCAGCACCAGCATCATCAACGGGCGCACCAGTGGCATCCTCAACTGGAACGACATCCCGTACCCGTCGTTCTATCGGGCCTACAAGGAGCTGTCGACCAACTTCTGGATCCCCGACGAGGTGGACATGAAGCTGGACGTGCGCCAGTACGGCGAGCTGTCAGGGCGCGAGAAGAACGCCTACGACTCGATCATCGGTCTGCTGGCCACGCTCGATTCGCCGCAGACCCGGTTCATCTACAACGTGGCCGAGTACATCACCGACCCGGCCGCGCATGCCAACGCGGCGATCATCGGCCAGCAGGAGGTGATCCACAACGAGAGCTACAGCTATGTGCTGGCCTCGATCACCGATCTGCCCAACCAGAACCGGGTCTTCGAGATCGCGCGCACGCACCCGACCATCATAAAGCGCAACGCGCCGATCATGGGGGCGTATGACGATTTCATGCGCGAGAAGACCGCCGAGACCCTGCTGAAGTCGCTGATCCAGTCATCCATCCTGGAAGGCATCAACTTCTATTCCGGCTTTGCGTACTTCTACAACATGGTGCGGCAGAACCGCATGACCGGTACCGGCAAGATCATCAGCTTCATCAACCGCGACGAGCTGGCCCACACCAAGTTCATCAGCGAGCTGATCCGCGCCATCATCGGCGAGAACCCGGCGCTGCAGACCAACGAACTGACGGCCTACGTGCACCAGGCGTTCGAGCATGCAATCGAGCTGGAAACGCAGTGGTCGTCGGAAGTGCTGGATGGCATCGACGGCATCGACGTGGAGGAAATGACCCGCTACGTGAAGTACCGTGCCAACAAGATGGCCGGCATGCTCGGCATCGAGCGCCTGTACAGCGACACCACCGACAACGTGATGCCGTGGATCAAGGCCTACGCCGACAATTTCACCGAGACCAAGACAGACTTCTTCGAGATGCGCAATGCAAGTTACAAGAAGACCAACGTCGACAACGGCTTCGACGACCTCTGAGTCGGGTGCGGCGCTGCGCATCCTGCTGGTGGTGGCCTCGCTGAGCGGCAACACCCGCGAGCTGGGCCGCCACATCCGCGCGCGCTACCACGCCGCCGGGCACGTGGTGCACTGGCAGGAGGTCGATGACCTGCGATCGGTCGCACCCCTGGCCGCCGATGAGGCCGACCTGGTGCTGCTGGGCAGCTGGACCGACAACGCCGGGCGCACCCCCGCAGAGATGAAGGCCTGGGTGGCCGGCATCGCCGAGCGTGGCCAGCGCCTGCGCCAGCTGGCGGTGTTTGGTACCGGCGAAACGCAGTGGGGGCAGGAGTACTACTGCGGCGCCGTGCACCGGCTGATCCGCTATTTCAACAGCAGCTACCCGCCACTGGAAATCGAACAGATGCCGCATGGCGCACGCGATGCCGCGGCCATCGACGCCTGGACCGATGCGGTCCTGGCCCATTACTGGAGCAATCACGATGCAGATCATCGACGCCACCACGCCTGAGCAGTTCCAGCAGCTGCTGGCCGAGCACCCGAGGGTGCTGGTGGATTTCCACAAGGACCAGTGCCCAGGCTGCCGGATGCTGGAGATGTCGCTGCACCGCGTGGCCAACAGTGTGGCGGGGCAGGGCACGACCCTGCTGCGCGTGCAGCTGGAGGTGCTGGGCGAGGCGTTCTTCCGCGAACTGGGGCTGCGGCAGACGCCGACCTTGTCGCTGTTCCGCAACGGGGATGAGCGGCAGCGGCTGGCCGGGTTCCAGTCGCCGCAGCAGATTGAAGCTGCAATCGCGCTGCATCTGTAGCGCCGGCCCCCGGACAACGCACGGCGTGGAATGCACTGTAGAGCCGAGCCATGCTCAGCTGCCGTTCGCGTGGTGCGTGGTGAGTCGAGCATGGCTCGACTCTACATGCGGCAAGGGATCCGCCCTGCGGCTTACGCGCCGGCGAAGGTATCCACCAGCAGCTTCACGTTCAGCGCCACGATCACCACCGCGATCACCCAGGCGATGCTGCCCAGCCAGCGTGGGGCCACCAGCGCGCCCATCGTGGCCTTGTCGGTCACCAGCCGCACCAGCGGAATGATCGCGAACGGCAGCTGCATCGACAGCACCACCTGGCTCAGCACCAGCAGCTTCACCGCCCCCTGGTCGCCGAACAGCAGGATCACCACCACCACCGGGATGATCGCCAGCGCACGGGTGATCAAGCGCCGCAGCCACGGCGGCAAGCGCAGATGCAGGAAACCTTCCATCACGATCTGCCCGGCCAGGGTGGCGGTAACCGTGGAGTTCAGGCCCGAGGCGAGCAGGGCCACCGCGAACAGGGTCGAGGCCAGGCCGACGCCAAGCATCGGTGCCAGCAGCTGGTGCGCCTGTTCGATGTCTTCTACATCAAAACGGCCATTGGCATGAAACACCGCCGCGGCCAGGATCAGGATGCTGGCGTTGATGAACAGCGCCAGAGTCAGCGCGATGGTGCTGTCGGTGACCGCCCAGCGCAGCGCACTGCGGCGGCCGGCATCGGTACGCGGATAGGCGCGGGTCTGCACGATTGACGAGTGCAGGTAGAGGTTGTGTGGCATCACCGTCGCGCCAATGATGCCGATGGCGATGTACAGCGCGTGCGGATCGGTGACCACCTGGGTGCGCGGGATGAAGCCACCCAGCACCTCCATCACTGGTGGCGCGGCGAGCGCGATCTGCACCAGGAAGCAGCCGAAGATGATCATCAGCAGGGCGATGACAAAGGCTTCCAGTGCACGGAAACCGCGGTTCATCAGCAGCAGCACCAGCAGCGTGTCCAGCGCGGTGATCACCGCACCCCACAGCAGCGGCAGGTCGAACAGCAGCTTCAGCGCGATGGCGGTGCCGATCACTTCGGCCAGGTCGCAGGCGATGATTGCCGCTTCGCACAGGGCCCACAGCGCCAGGTTGACCGGTTGCGGATAGCGCGCACGGCAGGCTTGGGCCAGGTCCATGCCGGTGGCGATGCCCAGCCGTGCAGACAACGCCTGCAGGATCACCGCCATCAGGTTGGAAACAAGGATGACCGAGAGCAGCAGGTAGCCGAAGCGCGAACCGCCAGCGAGGTCGGTGGCCCAGTTGCCCGGGTCCATGTAGCCAACCGAGACCATGTAGCCAGGGCCAATGAAGGCGAGCAGGCGGAACCACCAGTGGCCCTTGTCGGGCACGGCCACCGAGGCGTTGAGCGCGCCGAGGCTGGCTGCGGGGGCAGCCGGGGAGTCGGCGGGCGCGACGGTATTCATGGCTGCAATATAGCCACTGCTATATCCATTAGCAATGTGAAACAATCGTCTTTGCTGCGTCACTGGTCCAGAATTCAGGTTCAGATCCGGAAGTCATCGGCAGGACAGGCACTCGCGTGGGCAAGACAGGCGCTTCGACATCGGCAAAGAACCCTCCCTTGATCGAGGCCGAGCGCCAGGTCGAGAGCTTCCGGCAGGTGCGCGAGGCACACCGGATGGAGCTGGTCGAGGACTATGTGGAGTTGATTTCCGACCTGCTGGCCGACGGCGGTGAAGCGCGCCAGGTCGATATCGCCACTCGCCTGGGCGTGGCCCAGCCGACGGTGGCGAAGATGCTGCGGCGCCTGGCCCGGGATGGCTGGGTGGTACAGCGTCCGTACCGCGGCGTGTTCCTGACCCCGGAAGGCGAGGCGCTGGCCCATGCCAGTCGCGAGCGGCACCAGACCGTGGAGCGCTTCCTGCTGGCGCTGGGCGTGGACCCGGATACGGCGCGGCGTGATGCCGAGGGCATCGAGCATCATGTCAGCGAACAGACGCTGGCGCTGTTCGAGGCGTTCGTGAGGAAGGCTGAGGGCTGAGGTCTTGGCAGGGCTTGCTGCCCTGCACCCGCTGCAACGTCAACGTCAACTTCGAAAAGCCTGCATTCCGTGGGATGGCGGCGTGGGTCCGATTGAGGGGGACGCTGCAAGTACGTCCCTGTAAGCTCGGTCGCCGCATCCATGCGGCTCACGCCCCCTCAACCGGACCCACCCCGCCTTCGACAGTTGTCCGCGAACTGTGGGAACGGCATGACACTGCTGTTGGTGGGTGCCGACCGTTGGTCGGCACGGAGTCGGATCCCGTTGCAATGCAACGGGCTCTGACCCCTCCAGGAAGCGGAATCCGTAGAGTCGAGCTTGCTCGACAACCCGATATCAGGGGTCAGAGCCGTTTCCCGTGGAAGCGGATCCGACCCCGGTGCTTACCTGCCGCGGCGGAACGCGGCGGGGGTGCGGGCGCCGACGATGATCATGCGGATCATCGTGGAAATCTGTTCGACCAGCTCCGGGTCTTTCTCCGGCGGCTGGTCCATCGCGGTGGCGCCCATGGCGAACACCAGGCGGGTGATGGCGGTGGCCACCAGTTCCGGCTTGTAGAGCTTGGCGCCGTCCAGTGCGGCCAGTCGCACCAGGTCGTGCTGCAGTTCTTCTTCGAAGTAGTGCAGTTCGCGTTCGACGGCGTGCTTGAAGTCGTCCGAGCCCACCGCGCCTTCGCGTAGCAGCACGTGCAGCAGCTTGTCGTCGGCGCGCAGCTGCTCCATGAAGGTTTCCACCGACACGCGCACCACGCTGGTTGCGCTGGAGGTGGCGCGCTGGCGGGCTTCGCCGATGATCGTGCGCAGCGAGCGGCCGGCGACGTCGATCAGGGCCACGGCCAGTTCGTCCATGTCGCGGAACTGCCGGTAGAAACTGTTCGGGGCAATGCCGGCTTCGCGTGCGACTTCGCGCAGGCTCAGCGTGGACAGGCTGCGGTGCGGGCCGATCAGTTTCAGCGCGGCGGCCAACAGGTCCTCGCGGCTCACCGTACGGCGGGCCGGGCTGTTGGCATCTTCGGTCGGCGACAGAACGGTGGCGGCGGCCATGGCACTTCCGGAGGGGCAAGGCTGAATCATACCCAATCCGGAGCAATATACACATGTATACACAGGTGTATGTGCGGCCGTATAGTGCGCCCATGAGCGCTGTCATCCGTCCGTCCCTGTTTTCCCCGTACCGCTGGCTGTCGCCGACGTTGTTCGATTTCTGGGCGGGCCAGCTGAATCCGTTGTGGACCCTGCGCGAGCCCCTGGCCCGCCTGGTCCGGCGCGAGCCGGCCGGCGAGGGCGCCGCTACCCTGGTCCTGCGCTGCAATCGGCACTGGGCCGGCATGCGCGCCGGCCAGCACATCACCCTGGGTGTGGAGCTTGAAGGGCGCGTATTGCGCCGCAGCTACAGCCCGACCGCGCTGGGCCGCCGAGAGCTGGCCATCACCATCAAGGCGGTGGAGGGCGGAGCGATCAGCCAGCATCTGGTCCATCACGCCAAGCCCGGCGATCTGTTCAGGTTGGATGCGGCCTTTGGTGACTTCCATATGCCGGCCGCTGCACCGGTGCTGCTGCTGGCTGCCGGCAGCGGCATCACGCCCATGCGCAGCCTGCTGCGCGAGGCCTGCCAGCGCCCGCTGGCCGCGCCGGTGGACCTGTTCTACTGGGAACGCCACGCGGCGGCCTTCCAGTTCCGTGATGAACTGCAGGCGCTGGCTGCGGCGACCCCGAACCTGCGCGTGCACCTGCTGACCACCCGCGAGGGCGAGGTACCGGCTGCGCGCATCGATACCCATTCGCTGGCCGTGGCCGGCGACGATACCCCGCTGGCGCAGCGCCACGTGCTGGCCTGTGGCCCGGATGGCTTCGTCGCCGCCGCGCGGCAGCGCCTGGTGCACCAGGTCGCCGGTTTCCAGGCCGAGGCCTTCACTCCGCCGGCACCGCTCAGCGATGCCGACAGCGCCGGCGAGATTGCCCTGACCCTGGCCCGCAGCGGCCGCCAGCTGAAGGTCGCGCGCGGCCGTTCGCTGCTGGAAAGCCTGGAAGCCCAGGGCATCAAGCCCAAGCACGGCTGCCGCATGGGTATCTGCAACAGCTGCACCTGCGACCGCGTCAGTGGCACCACCCGCCACCTGCGCACCGGTGAAATGCAGTCCGAAACGGCGCAGCCGGTGCGGATCTGCGTGAGCGCACCGACCACCGACCTGACTTTGGATCTCTGAGGACCTGCTGCCATGACCCGCGCTTCCGACCGTGCCCTGAGCCCCGCCGAGATGAACGCCTTCGGTGCCGAGCTCGACGCGATCCGTGACCGTATCCTGGGCAGCCTCGGCGCCTCCGACACCCGCTACATCCGCCGCGTGGCCGCCGCCGTGCGCTGGTCGAGCGTGCTGGGCCGTGGCCTGCTGTTCCTGGGCGCGTTCTCGCCGCTGTTCTGGGCACCGCTGCTGTGGCCGGCCTGCATCGCCGGCACCCTGCTGCTGGCGCTGGCCAAGATCCTGGAAAACATGGAGCTGGGCCACAACGTGATGCACGGTCAGTACGACTGGACCGGCGACCCCAAGCTCAACGGCAACACCTACGAGTGGGACATCGTTGCCACCGGCGACAACTGGCGCAAGACCCATAATTTCCGCCACCACACTTACACCAACGTGCGTGGCATGGATGATGACATCGGCTACGGCCTGCTGCGCATCTTCCCGGAACAGCGCTGGTCGCCGTTCTACCTGATGCAGCCGATCATCGCGCCGATTTTCGCGCTGCTGTTCCAGTGGGGCGTGGCCGCGCAGGACCTGCGCCTGGGCCGCTGGTTCAAGGGGCGCATCAGCAGCCGTGCGATGTGGCTGCAGACCCGTCCGGTGGCGCGCAAGATGGTCCGCCAGGTGTTGAAGGATTACGTGTTCTTCCCGCTGCTGGCCGGCCCGTTCTTCCTGCCGGTGATGCTGGGCAACCTGGTTGCCAACGGCATGCGCAATGTCTGGACCTACGTGATCATCTTCTGCGGCCACTTCACCGCCGAGTCGGAAACCTTCCCGAAGGAATGCCTGCGCAATGAATCGCGCGGCCACTGGTACCTGCGCCAGCTGCGCGGTTCTTCGAACATCAGCGGCGGCTTCATCATCAACGTGCTGTCGGGCAACCTCAGCCACCAGATCGAGCACCACTTCTACCCGGACCTGCCGGCCAACCGCTATGCGGCCATCGCCAAGGAAGTGAAGGAGATCTGCCGCCGCTACGGCCAGCACTACAACAACGGCTCGCTGCCGCGCCAGTTCGCGCAGGTGGTCTGGCGCATCCTGCGCCACGCCTTCCCGAGCAGGCCGCGCCGCCTGCCGATGCCGGACATCATGCCGGCACCGGCGCCCGCCAACGCGGGCTGAGGGCTTCAGCTGGCTTTGGCCAGCACCGCCGGCGGATCGCCGTCCTGCGGGACGCGGTCCAGCCGGCGCAGGAACACCTGCATCTCCTTGCGCGCCTGCTGGTCGCCCTTGCTGCCGGCCACGCTGAGCCCACGCTGCCACGCCGCGCGTGCCGCCTGCGGCTGGCCACCGGCCAGCCAAGCCTTGCCCAGCAGCTTCCACGCCGCCGAATACTCCGGATCCAGCGCCACGCAGCGTGCCAGGTGGGTGGCGGCGTGCACGGGCTGGCCGGCGTCCAGCCAGCTCCTGCCCAGGCCGAAGCGCAGCAGCGCGCTGTCCTTGCCGCTGGCGAGCATTGCCTCCAGTGCTTCGATGTTCATGGCTGTACCTCATGCGGCAGTTCAAGCGGCCCGGGCAGGAAGCGGCCGCGATGGAACATCAAGGGCGCACCACCGGTTTCCTGCACATCGATGATGCGGCCGGCCAGCAGCAGGTGGTCGCCCACCGGCCACTGCGCGTGCCGGCTGCAGCTGAGGTGTGCGACCGCACCGGCAATACGCGGCGGTGTGTCTTCCCCGCCCTCCAGCAACGGCACGTCGTCGAAGCGATCACGCACGCTCGGATCGGCGAAGCGTCGTGCCAGGGCTTCCTGCCCGGCACCCAGCACGCTGAGAGTGAAGCGGGTCGCATGCTGGAACACGCGCAGGCGCTTCGCGTGCAGAGCCAGGTTCCACAGCACCAGCGGCGGCTGCAGCGAGACCGGCACGAACGAGTTGATGGTCAGCCCGTGCGCGTGTCCCCGCGCGTCGCGTGCGGTGACGATGGCCACGCCGGTCGGGTAGTGGCCGAGCAGCCGGCGCAGGGCGCGCGGCGGCAGGTTCACCGAGGGCGCTGGCGCCGGGGCGGGGAAGACCCCCGCCCACGGCCCGGCATAGGCACTGCCGCCGGCGTCCATCAGGCGCGCGCCTGGCGGTAGCGACGGCCGACCTCGGCCCAGTCGATGATGTTGAAGAACGCACCGATGTAGTCGGGGCGACGGTTCTGATAGTGCAGGTAGTAGGCGTGCTCCCAGACATCCAGGGCGAGGATGGGCGTATTGCCGGACAGGCCGACCGCCGCGCCCATCAGCGGGCTGTCCTGGTTGGCACTGCTTTCGACCTGCAGGCGTCCGTCGCGATCGCTGGTCAGCCACGCCCAGCCACTGCCGAAGCGGGTCTGCGCGGCCTTGCTGAAGGCGTCCTTGAAGGCTGCGAAACCGCCGAGATCGCGGTCGATGGCAGCGGCGAGTTCGGCATCCGGCGTGCCGCCGGTGGCGCTGAGTACCGTCCAGAACCGGCTGTGGTTGGCGTGGCCGCCGCCGTTGTTGCGCACCGCGCCGCGGACGGACTCGGGCAGCGCGTCGAGGTCGGCGATCAGGGTTTCCACCGGGGTGTCGGCAATGCCGGCCTGTTCCAGTGCGGCGTTGAGGTTGTTGATGTAGGTCTGGTGGTGCTTGCCGTGGTGGATCTCCATGGTGCGCGCATCGAAGTGCGGTTCCAGGGAGTCGTAGGCGTAGGGAAGGGCGGGGAGCGAGTAGGGCATTGCAACAGTCTCCGTGGGGAAGGCCAGCGGGTTGGCCTCGGGGAGACTGTTATCGCACCTCAACTTTGGTTGAGGTCAAGAGGGGGGGTGGGAAGCGTGCGCTGATGGCGCTTTGGGATTTCCGTGATTGCGCGGTTGGGTGGACGCAGGCAGGACACGCCGTAAACCCATCCATGGGGGCTCGTAGGCGCCATCCATGGCGCCTGCGGTCCTGCCTGCGTCCACCCACCCGCGCCCGACAGTTTCACGCGCCGGCGCGGAGGCGGATTCAAAGGCAAGAGCAAAAGCAAAGCGGCTACCCGAATCCTCACCGGCGCGGTGATGCGCTGCCCGCGCTCGCAGGAAACTGTCTGGAGGGGGCGGGGGCCGCTGGGCAGGACCGTTGGCGCCAGGGATGGCGCCATCGAGCACCATGGAGGGGCTTTTGCGTGTCCTGACCAGCGGCCCCCGCCCCCTCCCTCACGTATAAACAAAAGCGCCGCGGCAGCGAAACAACCCGCCAGCGCTTTCAAATCAAACTCAGCTCAACCAACCGCGGCACGCGCTGTCGATCTGCTCGCCACACGCCTGCTGCATCCGCTGCTGCAGCCGCGCCAGCGTCTCCGCGCCCCGGTGCTTGCCACCCCAGGCCTTCAACTGCACCGCCAGCCGTTCGAAACGCTGCTTCGTGCGCTGGTGGTAGCCCGACGGCTGCGCCTGCAGCTCGGCAATCAAGGCATCGGTGGCCTGCTCGATGCGCGGGGCATCGTCCGGGGCCAGCCGCAGCAGGCCCTCCACGTACAGCACGCCCCACTGCACGCGCGTGGCCGGGCCCTGTGCGCCGTCGTAGGCACGCTTCAGCCACGCCAGCGCACCAGCCGTATCGCCGCGCTTCTCGGCCAGTTCGGCCAGCTCGGGCATGTAGTAGTACGGCTGCTGGCTGCGCTTCAGCTCGGCCAGCAGCAGCGCTTCGGCGCCGGCGTCGTCGCCCGTTTCGCGCAGTGCGTAGACCGCGCTGCTGATGGTGGCCTGGCGCGCGTGCGCATCCGTGGCCGCGGCGTCGGCGGCGGTCACCCGCTGCTTCACCCGCTGCACCAGCGCCGCAGGCAGTGCACCTTCGGGCTGCTGCTGGCGGGCCAGCGAGACTTCGATCAGTGCGCGCGACAACGCATCATCGGCGCGGTTGCCACGTTCGGCGTCGGCGCGGTCCAGGGCCATCAGCAGCTGCTGGCCCAGCGTATTGCTGCTGGCCGGGCCCGCACTGGCCTGCTTCACCAGGTTGGCGCCGGCATAGCCCAGCAGCTCGCGGTTGCGGCGGACTTCGGTGGGTTGTGCCAGCACCGCCTGCAGCAGCTCGCGTACTTCGGTTGGCGGCGTGGTCGGCTTCTCCGCGGTGGCCAGGGCCAGCAGGGCGAAGCGGCGCTGCAGAGCGGCGTCGGGCGCGGCCTTGGCCAGCTGGCGCAGTACCTCGTCGGCCTTGCGCTGGCCGGCCAGACGGTTCGCATCCACTTCCCAGCCGTAGTCGCCCAGCACCTGCCAGTCTTCCGCGCCCAGTTTGGCCGGGGTCGACAGGGCGGTGGCCAGGGTCTCGGCCACGGCGCTGCGTCGGCTGGCGGCCACGGTCAGCGTGCGGGTGAGTTCGGCGGCGTCGTTGCCGCCGGCTACGCGGGTGATTTCGTTGCGCTGCGGGTCGAGCACGATCAGGGTCGGGTAGCCGCGCACGCCGAAGCGCTCGCCCCAGGCCTGCGCGCCTTCCTCGTCGCCATCCAGGTACACCGGCACGAACTTGCCGGTCAGCGCGATGAAGGCGGGATCCTTGAACAGGCCAGCCTTCAGCTGGTTGCACGGCGGGCACCACACTGCGCCCCAGTACAGCAGCACCGGCCTGCCGGTCTCGGCGGCTTCGTTGAAGGCATCGTCGACATCGCCCTGGCGCCAGGCAATGGCCGCTGCAGGCGCGGCTTCGGCAGCCTTCGCGCTCGCCACCGGCGCCTGCGCGGGAGAACAGGCGCTCAGCGCGGTAGCCAGCAGCAACAGGGGAAGGGCAGCGCGCATCGGCAGCATCTCGAAGGAACGGGGGTGAAGGGCCATTGTAGGAAGCCCGCCCGCCTGTGCTGATGCAGTTTGCTTATGACCGGCTTGCGGCCCGCTATATGCCGGGGACTACGGCGCCGCAGCTGCCGGCCAGCGGCTGGCACTACCGCACTCCGCCGCCAGCAGGTCTGCCAGCCAGGTCATGAATGCCTCGACCCGCCGTGGCAGGTGGCGGCGCTGCGCATAGACCAGGTTCACCGGCATCGGCTCGGCCAGGCAGTCCGGCAGCACTTCCACCAGGCGGCCGTCGCGCAGCGCTTCGCGCGCGCCCATCTCCGGCACCTGGATGATGCCGAGCCCGGCCAGCGCGGCGGCGCTGTAGCCATCGGCACTGTTGACCGTCAGCGCGCCACGCATCGGCCAGGTCTGGTAGCGCTGGCCATCGAAGTACTCGAAGCCGGGCGAACGCTGGCCGAGGGTGCCCACGTAGTGCACCAGCCGATGCTGGTCGAGGTCGGCCAGTTCGCGCGGCGTGCCGTGCGCGGCCAGGTAGGCCGGGCTGGCCACGTTGAGGATGCGCATCTGCCCCAGCGGGCGTGCGATCAGGCTGCTGTCATCCAGGGTGCCGACCCGCAGCACGCAGTCGAAGCCTTCGCGTACCACGTCCACGCGGCGGTCGGTGGCGCTCAGTTCAACCTCGATGCCCGGGTGCAGGGCGAGGAAGGCGGGCAGCTGCGGGATGACCAGGTTGCGGGCCATGCCGCCGGGCATGTCCACCCGCAGCCGGCCGCTGAGCTCGCTGGTCTCGTGGCGGAACAGGTTCTGCAGTTCGTCCATGTCGTCCAGCAGATCGTGCGCGCGTTGCTGCAGCTGCGCGCCGTCGGCGGTCAGGTGCACCCGGCGCGTGGTCCGGTGCAGCAGCTGGGTGCCCAACTCGGCCTCCAGCCGGGCGATGGCCTGCGAGACGCTGGCCTTGGGCAGACCCAGACTGTCGGCGGCGCGGGTGAACGAGCCCAGTTCGGTGACGCGCAGGAAGACGCGCAGGGTGTCGAGGCGGTCCATGGATTGTTCGTCTGGCTTGAACAGTAAAATCAGGATCGCGCGATTTATGCGCGCCGGCAATCCCAATAGTCTGGCCACACTTCCTCCCAGACAGGTGCCCGCCATGACTACTTCCTCCCGTGTCGTCCTCATCACCGGTGGCAGCCGCGGCCTCGGCCGCAACGCCGCGCTGGCCCTGGCCGGCGACGGTGCCGATATCGTGATCACCTACCGATCGCAGGCCGACGCCGCCGCCGAGGTCGTGCAGCAGGTGCAGGCGCTGGGCCGCCGTGCGCTGGCACTGCCGCTGGACGTGGCCGACAGCTCGGCGTTCCCGGCCTTCGCCACCCAGCTGCGCGACGCCCTGCAGCAGTGGGGTGTCAGTGGCCTGCAGGGCCTGCTCAACAACGCCGGTGAAGGACTGTACGCACCCATCGCCGAGACCACCGAGGCGCAGTTCGACCACGCGGTGGCCGTGCACCTGAAGGGGCCGTACTTCCTGACCCAGGCACTGCTGCCGCTGATCGCCGATGGCGGCCGCATCCTCAACGTGTCCAGCGGCCTGGCCCGCTTCTCGCTGCCGGGCAGCTCGGCCTACGCGATGATGAAGGGCGGCATCGAGGTGTTCACCCGTTACCTCGCCAAGGAGCTGGGTGCGCGCGGAATCACCGCCAACACGCTGGCACCGGGTGCGATCGAGACCGATTTCGGTGGCGGCCGCGTGCGCGATGATGCGCAGATGAATGCCATGGTCTCCTCGATCACCGCACTGGGTCGCCCGGGGCTGCCCGACGATATCGGTCCGGTGGTGGTGGCACTGCTGTCGCCGTTCACCGGCTGGGTCAATGCCCAGCGCGTGGAAGCCTCCGGCGGCATGTTCGTCTGACCGCTCGCGCGGCTCCGAGCTCCGAATCAGGAGGCGGTGAGGCTCAGCGGCTGGTAGACCAGTCCGTTGAACTCGCCGACCTCGCCATCGATGACGAAGCCGTAGCGCTGGTAAGTGGATACGGCATTCAACGAGGCGCGCACGCTCATCGCTGGTGCGCGCAGCTGTGGCAGCACCGCCTTGAACAGGGCATGGCCGATGCCCTGCCCCTGGCAGGCGGGATCGACGAACAGCATCGCCAGATGCCGGCCTTCCTTCAGCTCGATCACACCGACGATGTTGCCGTCCTGCTCGGCGACCAGGATGTGGTTGTCACCCTGCAGGCGCTCGGCGAAGGCATCGGCTCCGGCCACCTGGGTGAACGTTGCCACGCCCTGTGCGCTGAGCGACGGCGCCACGGCTTCGCTGAAAGCAGCCATGCAGATCGCGCTGATCGCGGCCAGGTCGTCGGGGCGGGCGGGGCGGATGGGATGCATGCAGTGTTCCTTCCATGATGACGATGCGGGTGCATCACACACGATAAGCTCGGCGCATGAACCACTTCAATGCGGCCCATGCGCGGGTGTTCCCGCAACACGGCCTGAGCCTGGGGCTGATGACGCCGGTCGCTGCACACGGCCTTGCCGACGTTGCCGAAGCGCAACGCGTCGCGCGTCTGGCAGATGATCTTGGTTTTGCTGCGCTGTGGACCCGCGATGTGCCGCTGATGGTGCCGCAGGGGCCGGATGCGACAACCAGCGCGCTGGACGATCCTTTCCTCTGGCTTGCGCTGCTGGCCGGTGCCACCACGCGTATTGCAGTGGGCACCGCCGCCATCGTGCTGCCGCTGCGCCATCCGCTGCACGTGGCGAAATCCGCGTTGAGCCTGGACCGGATCAGTGGCGGTCGCTTCGTGCTGGGCCTCGGCTCGGGCGATCGTCCGGAAGAATTCGCAGCGTTCGCTGAAGACCTGGAGGGCAGAGCGGCCACGTTCCGCGAGCGCTGGTCGCTGCTGCGTGCGGCGTTGTCGCCGGACGAGACCGGACGGGCGCACCTGCGCGATGCCACCGGTGGGTTCGACGTGCTGCCGGCAGCGCAGGCGCGCGTTCCGATGCTGGTGGTCGGCACGGCGCGGCAGAGCCTGCAGTGGATCGCCCGCGAAGCGGAAGGCTGGGCCACCTACCACCGCGAAGAGGCGGCCCAGGAGGGGCGCATCGGGCTGTGGCAGCAGGCGCAGGGCGCCGGTGAGGCCAAGCCGTTCGTGCAGTCGATGCTGCTGGACCTGCAGGCCGATCCGCAGGCACCGGCGGAAGCGCTGCCACTGGGCCTGAAGGTGGGCCGCGAAGGGCTGCAGGCCTATCTGCAGCACGTGCACGGGCAGGGCGTGGCGCATGTGATGTTCAACCTGGTCGACAACGGGCGGCCGGTGGATGAGGTGTTGCTGGAAATTGCTTCGGTAGGTGTCCACCTTGGTGGACAGGGCTCTTGATGTGGCATCCGCCGACAGCAGGCGAGCACGGCTCGACCCTACAGGGCGAGTGCATCTGCGTATCATTCGCGTTTGATCCTGTTGCCGGAGCCGCGCGTGACCCGACGTAATCCCATGCATCCGACCGGGCGGCTGTTCGCCGTGGTCGCCTCCATCGAAGCGCTGACCTGGGCTGGCCTGCTGAGCGGCATGTGGCTCAAGTACGGCCCTTACGCCAATGTTGCCCTGGTCAAAGTGTTCGGCCCCCTGCATGGCGTGGCCTTCATGGTCTATGTTGCGGTCACCCTCTTCGCCGCCATCCGCCTGCGCTGGCCGTGGTGGGCCAGTGCGCTGGCGCTGCTGGCGGCCATCCCGCCGCTGGTGACCCTGCCGCTGGAGTGGTGGTTCCGCCGTCGTGGCCTGCTGGAGCTGCGCAGCCCTCGTTGAGACGCTGCGTTACCCGGGCGTTCAAGCGAATGGGTATCAAATGCAAATACGAGCCGTTATCATTTAAGGGTGCCTTCACCCCTGCCGGGGTCGGCGCCTTCTTTGAATCGACTGGTGTTCCATGCATGCACGTCCCGTCGTCGCCGGTCTGCCGGCCCTGGTCCTTGCCGCCCTGATCGGCACGATGGCGATGATGTCGTTCGTGGCGGTGATCGGGCCGGTGGTGCGCCTGCTCGGCCTGTCCGAATGGCACGCCGGCCTCTCGGTCACTGCCGCCGGCGTGCTGTGGATGCTGGCCGCGCGGCCCTGGGGCCGGCTGAGTGACCGTATCGGCCGCAAGCGCGTGCTGCTGCTGGCCATGGCCGCCTACACCGTCATCTACGTCGGCCTGGCGGTGTTCATCGATGTTGCCCTGCAGGTGGTGCCGCCGGTGCTGGTGTCGGTGCTGGTGCTGGTGGGCGCACGCGGCTTGATCGGCCTGTTCTATGCGGCCGTGCCGCCCACCGCCGCCGCCCTCATCGCCGACCAGGCCCCCACCGGCCAGCGTGCGCAGTTCATGGCGCGGCTGGGCAGCGCCAATGCGCTGGGCATGGTGCTGGGCCCGGCCGCTGCGGGCTGGCTGGCGTATCGCAATCTTTCCCTGGCGCTGTACGTGGCGGCGCTGCTGCCGCTGCTGTCGCTGGCATTGATCGCCTGGCGCCTGCCGGCTACGCCGCCGGTGGCCGCTGCACAGGCGCGTACCCGCGCACCGATATCGCGGTTGGATGCCCGCCTGCGCCTGCCGCAGCTGGCGGCCTTCGTCGGCATGGTCTCGGTGACCATCGCCCAGGTCACCGTGGGATTCTTCGCCATTGATCGCTTCGCGCTGGATGCCGCCGCCGGCGCACGCATGGCCGGCATCGCCCTCACAGCGGTAGGCGTCGGCCTGATCCTGGCGCAGGTGCTGGTGATGAAGCTGGAGGTGCATCCGCGCCGCTGGATCACGCTCGGTGCGTTGATCGCCGGGCTCGGCTTCGCCTCGGTCGCCGCCGTGCAGCAGCCCTGGCAGTTGCCGGCGGCGTATGCGTTTGCGGCGTTCGGCATGGGCTTCGTCTTCCCCTCGTTCCAGGCGCTGGCCGCCGATGCGGTGCAGCCCCACGAGCAGGGCGCGGCCGCCGGCACCGTTGCAGCCGCGCAGGGGCTGGGCATGGTCGCCGGCCCGATGCTGGGCACGCTGTTGTACCGCGCGGGCGCCAGCCTGCCGTATCTGCTGGTGGGCGTGCTGCTGTTGCTGTTGTGCGGCCTGGCCATGGCCCACCGCGCAAAGGAGACCGCATGAACGATTCGCTGATGCAGGGGGCGTGGCCGGAGGCTGCGCCGCCGCCTGCCCACCACGCCGACGAAGCCGCACTGTTCCTGCTGCAGCACGCTGACAAGCAGCTGCATGCACGCGGTTGCCGCGCCAGCCTGCCGACCGGTGCGCTGGCCAGCCTGGCCGAGCGGGTGGATGCCTTCTTCGCGCAGCAGCGCGGCGGCCCGGGCCTGCTGGTGGGGGCGGTGCCGTTCGAGCCGCGTGCGGACGATGCGCTGTACCAGCCCGAGCGCGTGCTGCCCGGGCTGCGACCGCAGCATGTCGCCGCGCCGGCCCTGCGCGGCGTGCTGCAGCCGCAGCCTACGGCGGAGAAGTATGCGGCGGCCGTGGCCACCGCCGTACAGGCGATGCGTGCGCCCGATGCCAGCCTGCACAAGGTGGTGCTGGCGCGCAGCCTGTTGGCCCACACCGATCTTCCCGTGGCCCCGGACAGGCTGCTGGCACGCCTCGGCGCCGATCCCTCGGTGGCGACCTACGCCGTGCCGCTGCCGGTCGAGCCGGGCCAGGCGCCAGCTTGGCTGGTCGGCGCAACGCCGGAACTGCTGCTGCACAAGCGCGGCGCGCAGGTGCTGTCGCATCCGTTGGCCGGCTCCGCCCGTCGCAGCAGTGATCCTGCTGAAGACCAGCGCGTTGCGCAGGCGCTGCTGGCCTCGCGCAAGGACCATGACGAACACCGCCACGTGGTCGAGGCCATCGTCGATGGCCTGGCGCCGTGGTGCAGCCGCGTCGAAGCGCAGGCACAGCCGGTGCTGCACGCCACGGCCAGCATGTGGCACCTCGGCACGCGCATCCATGCCACCCTGAAGGATCCCTCGACGCCGGCCGCCACGCTGCTGGCCGAACTGCACCCGACGCCGGCGGTCTGCGGGACGCCACGCCAGGCCGCACTGCAGCGTATCCGCGAGCTGGAACCGGTGCCGCGCGGCTTCTACGCCGGTGCGGTCGGCTGGCTGGACGCGCAGGGTGATGGCGATTGGTACGTGGCGATCCGCTGCGCACGCCTGCAGGGCACGCAGCTGCGGCTGTTCGCCGGTGCCGGCATCGTCGCCGACTCGCAGCCGGAGGCCGAAGCGGCCGAGACCGGCGCGAAATTCACTGCCTTGTTGAGCGCTCTGGGTGTGCATGACCCGGCGCCCCTGATCGAGCCCATGCCATGAACAACGCTGTCTCCCCGCGGCTGCCGCTGCAGCAGGTCTGGCCCGAGGATCGGGTCGCGCGCTATCGCGTCGCCGGCCATTGGCGCGGCGAGACCTTCCCGGCCTTCCTGCGTGAGCGCGCAGAGCAGTTCGCCGATGAGACCGCGGTGGTGGCCGGCGACGTGCGCCTGAGCTATGCGCAGCTGTGGCACGAGGCCGGCCGCATCGGTGCGGGTCTGCTGGGCCTGGGCCTGCAGCCGGGTGACCGCGTGCTGGTGCAGCTGGGCAACACCGCCGGCTTCATCACCACCGTATGCGGGCTGTTCCGTGCCGGCCTGGTGCCGGTGTACGTGCTGCCGGCGCATCGTCTTACCGAGCTGGTGCACTTCGCGCGCAAGGCCGAAGCCAGTGCCTACATCACCACCGACGTGCATGAGACCTTCGACCACCGCGGACTGGCGCGTGCGTTGCAGGGGGAGGTGCCGGGCATTGCGCATGTGGTCATCGATGGTGAGGCGGACGGGTTCATTGCCCTGGATGCGCTGCAGGGTAACCGCAGCGCATTGCCGCCCGATCCGGACCCGCAGTCGGTGGCCTTCCTGCAGATTTCCGGTGGCAGCACCGGGCTGTCCAAGCTGATCCCGCGCACCCACGACGACTACATCTATTCGTTCCGCGCCAGCAACGCGATCTGCGGCATCGACCGCGACAGCGTCTATCTGGTCGCGCTGCCGGCGGCGCACAATTTCCCGATGAGTTCGCCGGGCTTCTTTGGCGCGCTGTATGCCGGCGCCCGCGTGGTGCTCAGCCCCGGCCCCGGCCCGGACGCCGCGTTCCCGCTGATCGCCCGCGAGCGGGTGACCTGCTGTGGCCTGGTGCCGCCGCTGGCGCTGCTGTGGGCGCAGGCCGCAGCGTCCAGCAAACACGATCTGTCCAGCCTGCAGGTGCTGCAGGTGGGCGGTGCCAAGTTGGTGCCGGAGGCCGCGCGGCGGGTGATCGATGGCCTGCGCTGCACCCTGCAGCAGGTGTTCGGCATGGCCGAAGGCCTGGTCAACTACACGCGGCTGGATGACCCCGAAGACCTGGTCGTGGCCTGCCAGGGGCGACCGATCAGCCCGGATGACGAGGTGCGCGTGGTCGATGACCACGACCAGCCCGTGGCCGAAGGCGAGGTGGGGCATCTGCTGACCCGTGGCCCGTACACCATCGGCGCGTACCACAACGATGAGCTGGCCAACGCGCGCGCCTTCACCGACGATGGCTTCTATCGCACCGGTGACCGCGTGCAGCAGCTGCCGGGCGGCTACCTGGTGGTGCAGGGCCGGGCGGGCGACCACATCAACCGTGCCGGCGAGAAGATCTCCGCCGAGGAGATCGAAGACCATCTGCTGGCCCATCCCGCCGTGTTCGACGCGGCGGTGGTGTCCATTCCCGATGACTACCTGGGCGAGCGCAGCTGCGCCTTCGTCATCCAGCAGGGCGAACCGATCAAGGGTCCCGCGCTGAAGGCATGGATGCGCGGCCGCGGCCTGGCCGAGTTCAAGGTGCCCGACCAGGTGGTGTTCGTGGACAGTTTCGATACCACGGCGGTCGGCAAGATCAGCCGCCGTGAACTGCGCGCGCAGCTGCGTGCGCGTCATCTGCAACAAACAGGAGGAACGCGCTGATGGCGCTGCCCCGCATTACCCCATACCCCTTGCCGACTGCCGCCGAACTGCCGGCCCCACGAGGCCCGTGGCGCCCGCAGCGTGATCGCATCGCCTTGCTGGTGCATGACATGCAGCGCTATTTCCTGGCGGCGTTCGACGCCGGTGCCGAGCCGCTGCAGCCGGCGGTGGCCAACATCGCGCGCCTGCTGGCGCATTGCCGTGCACACGGCATTCCGGTGTTCTACACCGCCCAGCATGGCGACCAGGACCGGCGCGACCGCGGCCTGCAGGCCGATCTGTGGGGGCCGGGCATGCGCCGCGGCGAGGAGCACGAACCGATCATCGATGCGCTTGCCCCGCAGGCGGGAGAGCAGGTGCTGGTCAAGCACCGCTACAGCGCCTTCCAGCGCAGCAACCTGGAAACCCTGATGCGCGTGCGCGGCCGCGACCAGCTGCTGGTCACCGGCGTGTATGCGCATATCGGCTGCACGGCCACCGTGGTCGAGGCCTTCCAGCGTGACATCGAAGCCTTCATCGCCGCCGATGCGGTGGCCGACTTCTCGCGCGCCGACCATGACCAGGCCCTGCACTGGATCGCCCGCACCAGTGGCGTACCGATGACCACCGCGCAGCTGCTGGAGGAGCTCTGATGGCCACGACCAACGACGTGCTCGACCTTGAGCGAATGCGCGCCGACGTGGCGCGCGTGCTGGACTGCGAGCCGGCCGATATCGGCGACGACGACAACCTGATGGACCTCGACCTGGATTCGATGCGCATGCTCGGCCTGGTCCTGGCCTGGAGCAACACCGGGCTGCCGCTGGAGTTCTCGCAGCTGGCCGAGCACAGCACGCTGCGCCAGTGGTGGGCGGTGGTGCAGAAGCTGCAGGCGGCGCAGCAGGCATGAACGCCGCGGGGCTGGCGGCGCCGGTAGCGCTGACCGAGGCGCAGTCGGGCCTGTGGTTTGCCCAGCGCCTGGCACCGGACAATCCTTCATTCAATACGGCCCATGCCGTGTGGATCGAGGGGGCGCTGGACGTCGACGCGTTCGTGGCCGCAGCCAACCAGGCGGCGGCCGAAGCGCAGGCATTCGCGCTGCGTTTTGCCGAAGGCGAGGACGGCCAGCCGCTGCAGTGGCACGACGCCGCCCATGTGCCGTTGTTGTCACTGCGCGATGTGTCTTCCGAGGTTGACCCGGCTGCGGTGGCGCGTGCCGCGATGCAGGCCGACCGCCTGGCGGCGGTGGATCCCAGCCGTGACCGCATCAGCCAGCAGGTGCTGTTCGATCTGGGTGGGCAGCGCTGGGTCTGGTACCTGCGCGTGCACCACCTGGCTACCGACGGCTATGGCATGGCGTTGTTCAGTGACCGCGTGTGTGCGCTGTATGCGGGACGCGATGGCGAGCCATTGCCGCCGCTGGCCGGCGTGCTGGCCGATGATGCCGGCTATCGCGCAGATTCCCGTCGGGGCTTGGCGGGCCAGTGGTGGCACGAACAACTGCAGGGCGCGCCCGCGGGTGCGGGGCTGGCCGGGACGGTAGCGGCCAGCGACGATGCGCTGCGTTTCGTACAGCCGCTCGACGCAACTTTCCGCGAACTGATGCTGCAGACCTCGGTGCGGTGGCTGCAACCGTGGCCGGACGTGCTGGCCGCGCTGTCGGCCGAGTACCTGCGACGTATGAGCGCGGCCGAGGAAGTGGTGCTGGGCGCGCCCTACATGGGGCGCCTGGGCAATGCCTCGGCGCGGGTGCCGGCCATGGTGATGAACGTGCTGCCGCTGCGGGTCGCGGCGGGCGAGGGCAGCGTCGAAGACGTTGTGCGTGGCATTGGCCGACAATTGAGCCAGGGGCGCAAGCAGGGGCGCTACCGGGGCGAACAGCTGCGTCGTGACCTCGGCCTGGTCGGTGCGCAGCAGCGCCTGCACGGCCCGCTGGTGAACGTGCAGCCGTTCTACAGGCCGCTGGCGCTGCCCGGCGTCGAGGCCACGCTGGACGTGCTGTGCACCGGCCCGGTGGATGATCTGACCCTGGGCTTCCGTGGCGACGGCCAGACCCTGCTGGACCTGGAGATCGAGGCCAATCCCGCGTTGTACAGCCGCGACGACGTGCAGGCGCATGCCACGCGGTTGCTGCATTTCGTGGCGGCCGCGCTGCAGGCGTCCGATATGGCCGACGTCCCGCTGGCCACGCCCGAGGAGGCGCAGCGCACGGTGCACTGCTTCAACGCCACCGCCCATGCGCTGCCCGAAACTACCCTGGTGGAGCTGCTGCAGCAGGGCATGGATCGTGATCCGCAGGCGACGGCGTTGGTGTTCGGCGACGTTTCGTTGGACCACGGGACGCTGGAAGCGCGCAGTTTCGCGCTGGCGGCCCAGCTGCGCGCGCTGGGCGTCGGCCCGGGCAGGGTGGTCGCGGTGGCGTTGCCGCGCTCGCTGGAGCTGGTGGTCGCGCTGGTGGCCGTACTGCGTGCCGGCGCCGCTTACCTGCCGCTGGATCCTGCCCATCCCGATGAACGCCTGGCGCGCATCCTCGCCTCGGCACGACCGACCTGCGTGCTGGCCGAGGCCGACGTACAGGTACGGCTGGGCGAGGTGCCGGTGCTGGCGCCCACGCAGTGGACCGCAGTGAGTCTCGCGGCGCCGTGGGTCCCGCCATCGCCGGACGATGCGGCCTATGTCATCTACACCTCCGGCTCGACCGGTGAGCCCAAGGGCGTGGTCATCGAGCACCGCGCCATCGTCAATCGCCTGCTGTGGATGCGCGAGCACTACGGCTTCACCGCCGATGACCGCGTGCTGCAGAAGACCCCGGCCACGTTCGACGTGTCGGTCTGGGAGTTCTTCCTGCCGCTGCTGTGTGGCGCGACCCTGGTTCTGGCCGGGCCGGAGGCGCATCGTGACCCGACCGAGCTGGCGCGGTTGATCCGCTGCCACGAGATCACGACCGCGCATTTCGTGCCGTCCATGCTCGACGCCTTCCTCGCCGCGCCGGCATCGCAGGGCCTGCAGCTGCGCCGGGTGTTTGCCAGTGGCGAGGCGCTGGACGCCGCGCTGCGTGATCGCTTCCACGGCCGGGTCCAGGCGGAACTGCACAACCTGTACGGCCCGACCGAGGCCGCGGTAGACGTGAGCTGGTGGCCAGCCTCGGCCGAGGATCGCGCGCGACCGGTGCCGATCGGCTTCCCCGTGTGGAATACCCGCCTGTATGTGCTGGATGCGCGCATGCAGCCGCTGCCGGTCGGCGTGCCGGGTGACCTGTACCTGGGCGGCGTGCAGCTGGCGCGTGGCTACTTGGGTCGCGATGACCTGACCGCCGAGCGCTTCCTGGCCGATCCCTTCCTGCCCGGGGAGCGCATCTACCGTACCGGCGATGTCGCACGTTGGCGTGCCGATGGCGCGGTGGAATACCTGGGCCGCAGCGACCACCAGGTCAAGCTGCGTGGCCTGCGCATCGAGCTGGGCGAGATCGAGGCCGCGCTGCGCGAATTGCCGGGCATGGACCGGGTGGAAGTGCTGCTGCGCCACGACGCGCCGGGCGATCCGCGGCTGGTGGCGTACGTGCCCTCGTCGTGCGCGGATGCCGCGGTACTGCGCAGCCATCTGGCCACGCGCGTACCGGATTACATGCTGCCCTCGGCGTTCGTCGGCGTGGACCACTGGCCGGTAACGGCCAACGGCAAGCTGGACCGCACGGCGCTGCCGAAGCCGCCGCAGCAGGATGTCGCCGGGCTTGCGCCGCGTACGCCGCTGGAGCAGGAATTGGCAGAGCTGTTCGCACGCGCGCTGGGCCGCGAGTTGCCGGTGGCTGTGGACGCGGACTTCTTCAGCCTGGGGGGCGATTCGCTGTCGGCCGTGCACCTGCTGCTGGCCATCGAACAACGCTGGCGCTGCGATCTTGGTCTGGGCGCACTGTTTGCGCAGCCGACCGTCGCCGCACTGGCCGCACGCATTGCCGAGCCCCCGGCGCTGGCCGACCACGCGCTGGGTCCGGTGATTGCACTGGCCACGGCGGAGAATGCCGCGCCGCCGCTATTCGTGGTGCATCCGGCCGGCGGCATTGCCTGGAACTACCGGACGCTGGCACATGCGCTGCAGCCGGCGCGCACGGTCCACGGCCTGCAGTCGTCGGCGCTGGATCCGCAGCAGGCCATGCCGTCCAGCATCGAGATGATGGCCAACGACTACGTGCGCCGCATCGCCACGCTGCAACCGCAGGGGCCGGTGCATTTGCTGGGCTGGTCGGTAGGCGGCATCCTGGCCCAGGCCATGGCGGTGCGCCTGCACGAGATCGGCCGCGAGGTGGGTGAGCTGGTGCTGCTGGATGCTTATCCCAGCGAATGCTGGCGGGCCGAGCCGGAGCCCGATGCCATCGCGGCGCTGCGCGCGCTGCTGGCCATTGCCGGCCACGATCCCGATGCCCGCCCGGAACTGGACAGCCGCGAGCGTATCCTCGCGTTTCTGCGGCGTGGCGGCAGCGCGCTGGGCAGCCTGCCGGACGTGGTGCTGGACGGGGTGGTGCGTGCCGTCACCGGGACCAATCGATTGATCCGTGAGCACCACCATCGCCCGTACGACGGCACGCTGGTGCATGTGCGCGCGGGCCGTGACCACCAGGCGCGGCCACAGCTGCAATCGGCGCTGTGGATGGCGCATGCGCGCAAGGTGCAGGCGCTGGAACTGCCGTTCCTGCACGCCGAGCTGACCGGCCGCGATGCGGTGGCGCAGCTGGCGCCGTGGTTGTCGACACGGCTGCGGCAGTGGGATGATCAACAGGAGATCGCAGCATGCAGCTGACCGGGTTTGAAGGACGTGTGGCGCTGGTGACCGGGGCTGCCGGTGGCATTGGCGCAGCGCTGGTGCGGCTGCTTGCCGATGCGGGATGCACGGTGGTGGCGACGGATCGTGAGAGGCCTGGGGTAGACGATGCACGCGTGCATGCACGTGCGCTGGACGTGACCGACAGCGCGGCGGTGGATGCCGTGGTGGCGGATGTCGAGGCGACGGTTGGACCGATTACGCTGGCCGCCAGCGTGGCTGGCGTGCTGCACGTGGGTGACGTGGCCGGCACCGGCGATGAGGACTGGCGACGCGTGTTCGCGGTCAATGCCGATGGCGTGTTCCATGTCGGCCGCGCGCTGGCGCGGGTGATGTCACCGCGGCGCCAGGGGGCGATCGTCACTGTCAGTTCGAATGCGGCTGGCGTGCCGCGCCATGGCATGGCCGCCTACGCGGCATCGAAAGCCGCAGCCACCATGTTCACCCGTTGCCTGGGGCTGGAGCTGGCGCCACTGGGCATCCGCTGCAACATCGTCGCCCCCGGTTCCACCCTGACCCCGATGCAGACCGGCATGTGGGAGGACGCGCAGGGCGCCGAGCGGGTGATTACAGGCAACCTTGACACCTACAAGGCCGGCATCCCGCTGCGCAAGCTGGCCACCCCGGAGGACATCGCCCACTCGGTGATGTTCCTGCTCTCCGAACAGGCCGGCCACGTAGCGATGAGCGACCTGTATGTCGACGGCGGCGCGACCCTCCGCGGCTGAGCTGCTGCGGATCCGATGCCTCGAACGGTCGCGATGTTGTAGAGCCGAGCCTATGCTCGGCCGCTTTTGCGTGCCACTGTCGCAGCCGAGCATGGGCTCGGCTCTACAGTAGATATCCGGATTGATCCGGTAGCGCCGGGCCATGCCCGGCGATGTCTTACGGCAGGGTCAGGCGGTACACCAGCACACGGTTGTCGTTGTCGTAGGCGCTGTCGCAGGATTCGCCCTGCATGCGGCAGTGGCGGGCGATGAAGTCATTGTCGTTGCCGATCAGCAGCAGCACGTCCTTCGGGTGCTGCGGATCGAGCGCGGGCAGAACGTCCATCGCTTCCCACTTCTCCGACAGCAACCCAGCATGCGGGCCGCGCGCGGTCTCCAGGTCAAGGCCCACGCGGGCCAGCTGGGGGCGATCCAGCAGGTTCAGCAGTTCATCGCTGCGTGCCGGGGTGATGCCTTCCTTCAACACCGTGCTGGCAGGGTCGGCCAGCACCGACGCCGTGCCGGTCTCATACGCGGTGCCGGCCAGATTGCTCGCCTCGGCCACATCCACCAGCAGCACGGACTTGTAGATGATCGGGTCATCGCCGCCCTTGCCGAGACCGTTGCCATCGCGGGCCAGCAGCAGGAAGCGATTGGCATCCAGGGCGCGCAGTTCGCTCTGCGCGGCGGTGCGGTCCAGCTTGCCCTTGCCGTCGTGCGCGTAGGCGGGCAGGGCCATCACGTAATGGCCCATCGGCTGCTGCGGCGTCGGCGAGGTCGTCACGTCATAGACCAGCACACGGGTATTGACCCGCCCCGCGGCGTTGCCCTTGGCACTGTCCTGCAGGGTGGCGCTCTGCAGGGCCACGAACAGGCGGCTGCCGTCCGGCGACAGGCCCATGCCTTCCAAGCCCTGGTTGTTGCGGCGGCCGCTCTGCGGCGGTGCCAGCGAACCAAATGCAGGCTTGCCATCAGTGCGAGGCTGGATCGCCACGGGAGGGACGATCACGCCCTGCAGCTGCCCCTGGGCATCGAAGTAGTAGACATTGGCGGTGTACTCATCGCCCACGTAGAAATGGCCATCGGCGGTGAACTGCAACGATTCGGCGTCCAGCGAGACCTTGCCCGCGCCCACGCCGTCGGCCGGGGAGGGCAGCACCAACCCGCGCTGGGCGACGGTGTGCTCACCCGGGTCTGCACCGGTGAAGGCTTGCCCATTGAAGTCCTTCAGCACCACGCCCTTGTCCGGCACGAGGGTGACCGTGCCTGGCGTGCCGGCAGGCAGGTCGATGCGCAGGCGCATGCGCTCGACGCGGCCGGCATAGTCATAGAACAGCCCGGCCTCGGGATCATTGCGGCCGCGGTCGGGCAGGGTCCACAGCACGCCCTCGTAGCCGCTGGCGGTGCGCTTCCAGGTGCCCGGCTGCACCGCCAGCGAGGAGAACGAGCCCAGCGTATCGCCGAGGAAGTCCACCGTGCCCGCCGGCAGCCGCCCGGCTGCGACCAACCCCTTGTCCACGTAGGTACGGCCGCCCAGCTGCAGCGTGCGCGGCGGCGCGCCGCTGGCTTCATGCGGGGCAGCATATCCACTGGCGGAGAGGGCGACCAGCAACAGGGCGGTAGCAAACATCGGTGGACTCCTCGGGATCGGTCAAGGCGCTTGGCTTAGAAGCGCACGTCGATGGTGCCGAACACCTGGCGCGGCGCCGACGCATGGAACACGTACAGCTTGCCGGTCGGATCGCTGGCGGCGAACACGCTCGAATCCAGGTTGCTGGCGTAGCGCTTGTCGGTGAGGTTGGTCACGTTTACCGACAGGCGCACGCCCTTGGCAAAGCCAACCTGGCCGAAGTCGTAGCCGCCGGCCATGTCGAAGACGGTGAAGCCGCCGAAGCCCTGGTCGTTGGTGTAGGTGTAGAAACGCTCGCCTGTGTACTTGCCGCGCAGGCTGGCGAACCAGCCGTTGTCACGCCAGCTGATCTCGGTGGCCAGCAGCTGCTTGGGCGTATCGGTCTGGATCTTGCCCTTGATCTGCTGCTCGACGCCGGCCTGCACGTAGTTGGAGGCGTAGGTCGAACGGTTCAGCGAGGCCGAGGTGTACCAGCTGAAGTACTCGCTGGGGGTCCACAGCACGGTCAGTTCGGCGCCACGGCTGTCGACCCCGCCGACGTTGTAGAAGCGGTTGCCGCAGGTCGGGCCCACCGGCTGGCGCGAGTCGCAGGGGTTGTACTGCAGCAGGCGGTTGTCGAAGCGCACGCTGTAGGCGGCGAGCGAGGTCTGCAGGGTGTCGGTGACGAAGCGGTAGCCGGCTTCGATCGAACGCGATTCTTCCGGCTTCAGGTTGCCCTGCGCATTCCAGGTGGCCTGGCTCACGGCCTGCGGGCCCAGCTTGAAGCCGCCCTGGAACATGGCGATGTTCTCGGCGTAGCTGGCGAACACTTCGTGGTGGTCTGTGATGCGGAAGTTGGCACCAACACTGGGCAGGAAGTTCTTGCTGGCCTTCAGCGTGCCGGTCGCGAACTGGTTGTTGGAACTGGCCGGGATCGGCGTCTTCGCTTCGCCCGGCAGGGCCTCCGCATCGGAGGTGGCGTGCGGGCTCTTGGCGCCGAACTCCAGGGTCAGGCGATCGTCGAGCAGGCGCCAGGTGTCCTTCAGGTAGAACTGGTGCGTCTTCCAGCGGGTGCGCTGGGCGAATACGCCGGTGTCGGCCTGGCTGGTGTTCATGCCGCTCATGTCACGCGGGCCGTCCACCGCCGTCTGGTAACGCTCGGCGCTGCTGGTGTTGCGCTCGTACCAGACGCCGCCTTCGATGCGGTGCGCGCCCAGGTCCCAATCGAACGACAGCGTGCCGCCGTCGCGGTCGATGGTGTAGATGGTGTTGCGGAAGATGATCGGGATTTCCTGCGCGGTGCCCTTGTGCGAGTAGGCGCCGCTGTTCCAGTTGTGGCCTTCGCCGCGGTCGTCGTGGTGGTAGGCCACGGCGCGCAGGCTGAAGCCATCGGCGATGAAGAAATCGCCGGTCAGGTAGTACAGGTTGTCATCGCGCAGGATCTGGCCGGCGGTGAAGGCGCCGTCGGCGTCCTTGTCCGGGCCGCTGCTGTCGCACTTGCTGGCATTGAAGCTGGCCGTGTTGCAGTAGGCCTTGGCCACGGCCTTGTTCCAGTCCGGCGCATAGCCGCCCCAGTCCCAGCCCAGGCCGCGCGCCATTTCGTCCTTGGACAGGTAGAAGTAGTCGGCCTGGCTGGTGCGCGAGGTGTTGACGAAGCCGGTGATCTGGCCGCCGTCGAAGTTCCACATGCCCTTGGCGTTGAACTGTCTGGTGGTCGATTCGTTGTAGGCGGTCTGGTCATTCCACAGGTCCGACACGGCGTTCATGCCCGACACGTAGCCGGAGAAGCCGTTGTACTCGCCGCTGTCCACGCGCACGAAGGTACGGCGGTTGGCATCGCTGCCGAAGGTCTGCACCACGCGGCCTCCCAGTTCCTTGGCCGGGCGGTCGGAGGTGTAGGAGATGGTGCCGCCGAGGTTGCTGGTGGACGGTGTGCCGAGGCTGCCGATGCCCACCGCCAGTTCGGCGCCGGCCATGTTCTCGCTGATCAGCGCACGGTTGATGGTCAGGCCGTTGTAGTTGTTGTACGCGCCATCGCCCAGCGGCACGCCGTCCAGGGTGTAGCCCAGGCGGGTGGAGTTGAAGCCGCGCAGGCTCAGGGTCATCGACTGTTCGTTGGTGCCAAGCGCATCGGCCGACTGCGCGTTGACGCCCGGCAGCAGGTTGAGGGTCTTCTGCAGGCTGGTGCCCGGCGGCAGGATGTCGAGGTTCTCGCGGGTGATGCGCTGCACCTGGCGCGCTTCACCGCTGCCGATCACCGAGACGGCGTCAAGGTCGGTCGCAGAGGCGGTGCTGGAGGTCGGGGCAGCGTCCTGCGCCCAGGCCGCGGGAGCAAGCGCGATGGACAGCGCGGCGGCCAACATAGTCTTCGTCATGTTGCAGGCACTCAGGCAGGCACGAGCCACCGCATGTGTGCGGAGCTCATGGAGTTCGGGAGGGGAGACAACGGATGCGACCGCTGGCGCTGCAGGCGCCGCGTGGTCAACGTGAAAATGGTGCGCTACGTAGATGACTGTCGGGTGACATTGTCATCTGCGGTTTAGTGACGAACTGTAGAGCCGAGCCGATGCGCGGCTGCATCTGGATGGAGCCGAGCGTGGGCTCGGCTCTACAGGAGCGCTCAGCCCGCGGTACGGGGCTTGCGCGTGCGCTTGGGCTTCGCGGTATCCGCGGCGCTCGTCGCGCAATCCTGCAACGCCTGCAGCCACGACAGTGTGTCGATGTAGTCGATGAAGTGCCGCAGGTAGCCGGGGCTGGTGGCCTGCATCGTGTCCAGCATGCGCTGCACCAGCACCGCGGAATTCAAGGGGCCACCATCGGCCGGGGCCTCCGCGCGCAGCGAGCGGCGCACCTGCACTTCACTGCGCAGCTCGCTCCAGTCGCGGCGCACCTGGTCCAGCATCGGCACCTGCGGGTAATGCGCCAGGCTGCGCGAGCCGGCATCCAGGTCGCGCACCAGTGCGCGCAGGCCTTCCCGCGGCGTCTGCGGCTTACTTGCCATCAGCGGCCTTCGGCTTGGGAATCGGTGCGATCTCCACGCGGCGGTTGCGCGCGCGGCCGGCTTCATCGGCATTGGAGCTGACCGGCTGCTCGCTGCCGAACGCGGCGGCAAACACCGCATCGGCCGGAACGCCATCGGCAATCAGCGTGCGGGTCACCGTCAGCGAACGCTGTGCGGACAGCTCCCAGTTGTCGGCGAAGCGGCGGTTGCCATCGCGGATCGGCGCGTCATCAGTGAATCCGCTGACCATCAGGATCTCTTCGCGCGAGCCCAAGTACGCCGCCAGCGGCGCCGCCAGGCTGCGCAGCAGCTCCTGGCCTTCCGGCTGCAGCTGGTCCGAGTTGAGTGCGAACAGCACGCTGCCGCTGATGCCGATGCGGCCATCGACCAGGGTCACGCGACCGGCAGCCAAGGGCCCGGCCAGCGCCTGTTCCAGGGTCTGCAGGCGCTTGGCTTCGGCCTGACGCTGCTTCACTTCCTGGTCCAGCCGCTGCGACAGTTCCAGCTGCACCGCGACCACGCCGACGAGGATCAGCACGAAGGCGCCCAGCAGCACCGACATCAGGTCGCCGAATGCCGCCCAGATCGGGGCGTGTGAGCCGCCGTCGACCTCCAGTTCGTCGCTCATGCGCTGCCGGCCTTGCCGCGGCGGGCGGCCAGCTGCTGCAGCTCTTCGATCACCTGCTTCTGCGACAGCAGGCTGAGGTCGACCACCTCGCGCGCCTGCGCCACGTAGTAGGCCAGCTGCTCATCGCTGCGCGCCAGCGAAGCATCCAGCGCGCCGCCGATCTGTTCCAGGCGCCCGGACAGTTCGGTGGAGGCCGCGCCGAACTGCTCGACGGCGGCGCCGAAGGTGCCGGCCAGCTGGCCGACGTCCGCTGCGCTGCCGCTGAGATGCTCGGCGATGCCGTCGAGCTTGCCGGTCTCGGCGGCGATGTGGTCGGTGAAGCGGCTGCCGACGCGTTCCAGCAGCTCGGCCGAGCCGCCCACCAGCGCATCCACGGCGCTGCGCTGTTCGTACGAGGCGTGGTTGATCGCTTCCAGCAGCGTCTGCACGGTGGCCAGCAGGTGGCCGCGTTCTTCCAGCATCTTGTTATCGCGCACCAGGCTCTCGGACAGGGTGCTGCGCAGTTCGTTGATGACCTCGGCCGCGGCCTTGGGGGCGTCGGCGGCGGTCTGCAGCAGGGTGGAGACTTCGGCCAGGGTGGCGCTGGCCTGTTCGCGGCCGTTCTCGCCGATCTGCTGTGCGGTGCTGGCCAGGGTCTCGCAGACCTGCTGCTGGCGCTCGGCCAGGCCCTGCGCAATGGCGTCGAGTGCCGTGCTCCACTGCTGCAGGCGCTGTTCGTCGCCGGCCTGCAGCTGGGCCTGCAGGGCGACGTGCGCCTGCTGCAGCTCGGCGGCCACCGCATCCCAACGCGCCTGGCGCTGCTGTTCGCGTGCATCCAGGCCCGCCTGCAGTTCGGCATGCGCGCTGGCGGCGGCGGCCTGTGCGGCCTGCCAGTCCTGCGAACGCTGCGCCTCGTGATCCTGCAGCAGCGACTGGCCCGCGGCATGGCGCTCGTCCAATGCCTGCAGCAGCGCCTGTGCCTGCGTATCCAGCTGTGCACCGACCGCCTGCAGTGCCTGCTGCTGGCGCTCCACCAGCGCAGCGTTCACGGCCTGCTGCTTTTCTGCGGCAGCACGCCACGCCTCGGTGTTGCCGGCGGCGTCGGCCTGCAGGCGCTCGCCGATGCGTGCGAGTACCGTCTCGGCCTGTGCGCCCTGGCCCTCGCTGAAGGCCTGCAGGTGCTGGCGCAGATCAGCCACCAGTGCCTGCTGGGCCTGAGTCTGCTCGGCGATGATCCTGGCCCAGCTCGCCTCGGTGGCCACGCGGCTGCGCTCGAAGCCTTCGCTGAGGCCGGCCAGCTGCTGCTGCACGGCGCTCTCGACGCGCGCATGCAGTGCCTGGCCATGGTTGGCCAGCCCTGCCAGCGTGGTCTCAGCCATCGGCTGCAGCGCGCCGGCAATGGCGGCGGCACTGGCCTCGGCGCCTTCGCGCAGCGACTGCTGCAGGGAAACCGCCAGTCGTTCCTGCAGTGCCTGGCTGTGGGTGAGGAAGTCGGATTGGCCGGTCAGCAGGCGCTCGTTGGCGGCCGTGCTGTGCTGCTCAAAGGCGCTGGTCATCGCCTGCAGGCGGTCCACCAGCGCGGGCAGCGCGGCCGACTGCGCCTGCAGCAGGCGCAGCGACTCGGCGCGCTGCCAGGCCTGCGAATACGGGTGCAGCTCGCCGGCAATGGCGCGATCCAGCTGCTGCACGACCTGCAGGCGGTCGCGGCGCAGCAGCGCGGACAGCAGGCCGAGCATCGCCGAGCTGGCGACACCGGCAATCGAGGTGCCGAAGGCCACGGCCAGGCCCTGCACCGGCGAGGCCAGCGAGCCGCGGATGGCGGCCATGTCGGTGGCGCTCTGCAGCGCAAGGCCGGTGCCGCGCAACGTATCCATCATGCCCAGCAGGGTGCCGAGCATGCCCAGCAGCACCAGCAGGCCGACCAGGTAGGGGGTCAGCACCGGGCCGGGCAGGGCGATGCGCTCGCCTTCCACGCGCAGGCGCACGGCGTTGCGCAGGCCCACCGGTACGCGCTCCAGCCACGGCGCCAGGGCGTCGTTGGCGGCGCCCAGGTCGTTCAGTGCGGTACGCAGCCCGTTGCTGGCCTGGCGGTAGCGGTACAGCTCTACGCCGCCGGCGATGTAGCAGGCCGCGATGATCGCCGCCACCGCCGCGCCCAGCGGGTGCACCGCCACGTAGCCGATGCCGATCCAGCACACGGCCAGCAGGCCGACAAGGAAAACAACGACATGGAATGCAGTTCTGGACATGGTGTTCCGGTCAGTGAGAGCGCAGGGCTGCAAGCAGCCCGTGGATCGGGTGGAAGCGCAGTTCAAGCTCGGCCAGCAGCAGGTTGCGCATGTCATTGCGGAAGGACGCGCGCCAGCCGGGCTGGCCGTGCACGCGTTCGAAACGGGCGGCCAGCACCGACGGCGCGGTGGCCAGCAGGCTGTGCTCGCGCGGGGTCAGGGTCTGTTCCATCACCGCGTCGACCTCGGCCAGCCGCGCCAGCTCCGGCGAGGCCTGCACCAGCTGGTCGCGCAGGCGCCCGCGCAGGCGTCCGGTGGCGGTCTGGATGGCCTGCTGCAGCACGCGGTAACGCTGGCGCAGCGAGGCGAAGTTGGCCTGCGCGGCGGCCTCGGCCAGGTCCAGCAGGCGTTCGGCCTCGGCATCCTCGCGGATCGAGGCCAGCAGGCTGGACTCGGCCTGGGCGCAGTCGGCCAGCAGGTCCTCCACCGCTTCGACGGCCTCACCCGGTTCGGGCAGGCGGCCGTCCAGCGCCCCGGACAGGGCCACGGCACGGCTCCAGTCCACCCACTGGCCGAGGCGATCGGTCAGGGCGGGACTGCTGGCCGGCATCGCACCGTCGCTGAGACGGGCAAGCAGGCGGAGGAACTCCGGTCCACCCAGGACCGGCTGCGCGGCGTTCGCCATCAAGTAGCCAGGGGCCAAAAACCGTTGATTTTACAACCAGATGACCGCCTCTGGATGAAGGGGGCGGGTGGCCCGTGGCGGGCATGGCAGGGGAGGGTCTCGGCCGGGGCGGGCAGACGGCTTAGAATGGTCGGCTGCACTAACGCAACTGGACCTTCTGGAGCTCCTGCATGACCCTCGCGCCGTTCTATCCCATCGGTACCCCCGGCCAGCCCTGGGGCGATGCTGAACGCGCACAGTGGCGGGCCGCCCAGCAGCGCCAGCGCAGCTACCACGATGATGTGGTGGCCGCCCTGGAGCGCCTGGACGACGGTTTCGACGTGATCCAGTACGGCCAGCTCGACTATGCCCCGGACCACTACCCGCTGTTTGCCGTGGTCAACCACGACTGGAACCCGGTGCTGCCGACCGCCCTGGTCACCGGCGGCGTGCATGGGTATGAGACCAGCGGCGTGCATGGCGCCCTGCAGTTCCTGGAAGCGCAGGCCGAGCGCTACCTGGGCCGGATGAACCTGATCGTGGCGCCGTGCGTCAGCCCTTGGGGCTACGAGCGCATCCAGCGCTGGAACCCGGATGCGATCGACCCGAACCGCAGCTTCCGTGACGGCGGCCTGATCGAGGAAGCCGCGTCGCTGATGCGCTGGGTGGCCGAGCGCAAGGCCGACATCCGCGTGCACCTGGACCTGCACGAGACCACCGACAGCGACCTGCACGAGTTCGACCCGGCGCGCTGCGCCCGCGACGGCAAGCCGTTCGAGCGTGACACCATTCCCGATGGCTTCTACGTGATCGGGAACAGCGAAGATCCGCAGCACGGCTTCCAGAAAGCGCTGATCGAGGCCGTTGCGCCGATCACCCACATCGCCCCGGCAGACGCCGAGGGCAACCTGGTGGGCCTGCCGCTGCAGTCGACGGGCGTGGTCTGGGGCGAGTCGCGTTCGATCGGTGCGTGCGCCGGTTTCACCGACGCCCGCTATGCCACCACCACCGAGGTCTACCCGGACAGCCCGCGTACCAACCCGCAGGAATGCAACGACGCCCAGGTGGCGGCGGTGTGCGCCGGCCTGGATTACGCGCTCGCCCAATGACGTAACGCCGGGCTCGCTCTTGTAGAGTCGGGGGGGGGGGGGGGGGGGGGGGGGGGGGGGGGGGGGGGGGGGGGGGGGGGGGGGGGGGGGGGGG
>NZ_JAMOKY010000044.1:0-31888 GCF_024499815.1 Stenotrophomonas testudinis
CGCTGGGGTGGGGCGCGGGGGGGGGGGGGGGGGGGGCGGGGGTGGGGGGGGGGGTGGGGGGGGGGGGGGGGGGGGGGGGGGGGGGGCCGCCCGCCCCCCCCCCCCCCCCCCCCCCCCCCCCCCCCCCCCCCCCCCCCCCCCCCCCCCCCCCCCCCCCCCCCACCACCGGCATCCCTTTCCCAACCATGAGAAAATGCCCCGCATGAACACTGCTACCTCCCCGCAGGCGCGCGGTTCCGGCCGCCGGACCCTGGTGCTGCTGTTCGCCGTGTTCTTCGGGGCGATGGCGCTGGCCGCCGTGCTGCGCTTCACCGGCTGGCAGCCCACCGGGCACCGCAATGCCGGGCAGCTGCTGCAGCCGCCGGTCGACCTGCGCCAGCAGGCGCCCACCCTCGCCAACGGCCAGGCCTACCCCTGGAACCCCGAAGCGCGGACCTGGCGGTTGCTGGTGGCCCCGGCTGGCGTCTGCGACGCGCAGTGCGTCACTTTGTCGCAGGGACTGGGCAAGGTGTGGCAGCTGTTCGGCCATAACGCCGATAATGTCGAGATCCTGTGGCTGGGTACGCCACCGGCGTCGATCGCCTCGCTGCCCGCGCTGCGGCCGCTGGCCCCGTCGCCAGCCCTGCGCGCGGCCCTGCCGGGCGTCGATGATCCGGCGGGACTGCCGGTCTACGTGATCGATCCGAACGGCTTCGTGATCATGCGCCATGCTCCCGGTTCCGACCTGGGTGGCCTGCGCAAGGACATGGCCACGTTGCTGAAACTGAAGTGAGTCCTGTTTGATGAGCCTTTCCGCGCGTCCGGCGCTGCATCGCAACTTCCACCGCCTGGCGTGGTTCGCCATGATCATGACCGCCAGTACGATCATGTTCGGCGCCTTCGTCCGCCTGTCCGATGCCGGCCTGAGCTGCCCGGACTGGCCGACCTGCTATGGCCAGGCCACCTGGCCGCAGCACGTGGAAGAGACCATCGGCCACCCGGCCGCCGAGATCCGCCCGCTGGAAACCCACAAGGCCTGGCGCGAGCAGGTGCACCGCTTCCTGGCCGGCGCGCTGGGCATCGAGATCCTCACCCTTGCCCTGCTGGCCACCCGCAAGCGCCGCTTCGGAAGCACGGCAGTGGTGACCGCCTGCGTACTGGTGGCCGCCGGCATACCGCTGTACATGATGGGCTGGCACGGCACGGCCAGCATCCTGGCGCTGACCGGTGAGGCGATCCTGCTGATCGCCGCGCTGCGCTGGAGCAACATCGACCTGGCGCGCGCTGCGCTGCTCACGCTGGCAGTGGTGATCTTCCAGGCCCTGCTGGGCATGTGGACGGTGACGCTGCTGCTGAAACCCATCGTGGTGATGGGCCACCTGCTGGGCGGCATGCTGATGTTCGCGCTGCTGGTGTGGATGGCCTGGCGTGCCACCCACCTGCCGATCACCCTGGCCGAAGCGCCCAAGCTGAAGTGGCTGCTGCGCATCGGCGTGGCGGTGCTGGTCACCCAGATCGCCCTCGGCGGCTGGGTCAGTGCCAACTATGCCGCGCTGGCCTGCGGCGGTGGCAGCGCCTCGCTGGACAACTTCCCGCGCTGTGCCAACCAGTGGTGGCCGCAGCACAACTTCGCCGAGGGCTTCACCCTGTGGCGCGGCATCGGCGTGGATTACGAAGGGGGCGTGCTGGATGGCGCTTCGCGCATCGCCATCCAGATGGCACACCGCCTGTTCGCGATCGTCGTTGCTGCCTACCTGCTGTGGCTGGGCCTGCGCCTGTTCCGCGTGCCCAGCATGCGTGGCTGGGCCAGCGCGCTGGTGGCGCTGCTGGTGCTGCAGGTCACCCTCGGCATCCTCAACGTGAAGCTGGCCCTGCCGCTGGAAGTGGCCGTGGCCCACAACGGCGTGGCTGTTGCCTTGTTGTTCGTACTGATCAGCCTGCTGGCCCGCCTGCGTGCCCCGGACTGATTCCATGTTTTCCAGATATCGCCAGTACTGGGACCTGACCAAACCCAAGGTCGTGGCCCTGATCGTTTTCACCGCCCTGGTCGGCATGGTCCTGGCAATTCCGGGCGTGCCCAGCTGGGAGCAGGTGCGCGCCGGTGCGCTCGGCTTCCTCGGCATCTGGCTGGCCGCCTCGGCCGCTGCGGCCATCAACCAGCTGCTGGATGCGCACATCGATGCACAGATGGCGCGCACCTCGTGGCGCCCGCTGGTGGTGGGCAAGGTCAAGCCGTGGCAGGTGCTGGTGTTTGCCGGCGTGCTGATCGTGCTGTCGATGGCGATCCTGCTGCTGTGGGTGAACTGGATCACCGCGGTGCTGACCTTCGCCTCGCTGATCGGCTACGCGGTGATCTACACCGTGTACCTCAAGCGCGCGACTTCGCAGAACATCGTCATCGGCGGCCTGGCCGGCGCGATGCCGCCGATGCTGGGCTGGGCGGCGATCACCGGCATGCAGGGTTCGTCGGACTGGGCGTACTCGTCGCTGCTGGTGCTGATCATCTTCATCTGGACGCCGCCGCACTTCTGGGCGCTGGCGATCTTCCGCCGCGAGGACTACGCCAAGGCGAAGATCCCGATGCTGCCGGTCACCCATGGCGTGGTGCACACGCGCAAGCAGATCATGGTGTATTCGGTGGTGCTGGCGCTGGTGTGCGTGGTGCCCTACCTGGTGGGCATGAGCGGCCCGTTCTACCTGGGTGGCGCGATTGTGCTCAATGCCGTCTTCCTCTGGTACGCCTGGCGCATGCTGAACCCGCCGGACGAGCTGTTCTCGATGAAGATGTTCCACTACTCCATCGTGTACCTGATGGCGCTGTTCGCGTTCCTGCTGGTGGACCACTGGATCCTGCCCTGGATGTGAGGCGCCGACTGTAGAGCCGAGCCCATGCTCGGCTGAGGGTCGGATCCCCGAAGGGGCTCTGACCCCCGCCTGATCGCGCGGACATCCACGCATGGCGTGGATCACCTTGAACCGCCGTCTCGGCGTCGCCATTGCTGTTCCTGACCCCAGGGAAAGGAAGCAGCAGGGATGCATTCGATCTTCCGTTGGACCACCTCGCTGATGCTGGCGCTGGGCATGGCCGTGACCGCGCATGCCGACGATACTGCCGCGCAGATCCGCCAGCACACCGCCGACCACCGCATGCTGGTGCTGGGCGAATTCCACGGCACACGCGAGACACCGCTGCTGGTGCGGCAGCTGGTGGATGACTACAGCCGCAACGGCGCGCCGGTACTGCTGGCGCTGGAACTACCGCGTGCCGAGACCCCCATGCTGCGCGATTACCTGGCTTCCGATGGCGGGACCGCTGCACGCCAGCGCCTGCACGGCCGTGCGTTCTGGACCGTACGCGATGACCAGCACGATGGGCGTCGCAGCCGCGACATGCTGGCGCTGATCGAAGACCTGCGCGCGCTGAAGGCACAGGGCCGCGTTATCGACCTGGTTGGCTATGACGTGGACAACAGCGATGGCGGCAACCAGGCACGCGATGACCGCATGGCGGCCGAGCTGCGGCGGCTGTACCGGCGCCTGCCGGAGGGCGCGCGCATGCTGGTGCTGACCGGAAACGTACACGCCATGCTGCAGCGGCCGGCAGGTGCACCGCCGGAAATGCAGACACAGCCGATGGCTTCGCTGCTGCGGGATCTGGATATGTACAGCGTGCGGCTGGAAGCGCAGCGCGGCCATTTATGGGCCTGCCTGGACCGCTGCAAGGCGTTGCCGATACGCGATCAGCCGGCGCGCGGGCCTGAGGTCGATACCGATGCCGGGCGCGAGTACGACCTTTGGGTCTGGATGCCGGAACTGAGCGTCGGCACGCTGGACCAGCAGTAGATCCACGCCATGCGTGGATGGGGGTTCCCGCCGAACCCGGTGCATTCGATGTCGGCTTCTGCTCGCTGGGTGCGGCACTTTGCCAGGTAACCAAGCTGTCACGCCGTAGGGACTTGCCGCGCTGCCAACGTGCCGCGAGCGATGGGTCACAGATACGTAGTTGCCCGCCCAACGGCGCGATCCAAACTGGATACACAGGACTGGCGAGATGACTCGCATTTCTGTGGAGCAATCAATGAGAAGCAATGTTTCTCTGCCCATCGTTCTAGGTGCCGCACTTGCGTGCCTTGCGGGTAATGCGGCAGCAGAAGTAAAAGCACTGAGTCGGGCCAACTGCATTGGATTCATCAACGAATCGGTGACCTACGAGCGGCCCCAGTTTCGCAATTTTCAGGGATCGGCCGTAACCAGGCACGTTCCACTCGGGGAACATTGAGCCGAAGCATGCCTTCGGCGCGCGTAACAACGGACTCTACTCCTGGCGCTTTTACGCAGGTGATGGCAGTGATCCAGAACGAATGGTTGTTCACGGATATCACACATGGGTGCTGGGCGGACGCGTATTTACGCAATCCACGAGTGCGGTCGATCGCCAACTTTCGGAGTGGTGAGCATCATGAAGAGTGTTTGTTTTTTTGCCCTCTCGCTGGCGATGTCGATGTCAGCCCAAGCATCCCAGGATGAACCTGTTCCCAATGCGGTAGGGAACTGGCTGCACCAACGCGCCATGCAGGCTGCAATGCAGGAGGCCTCACCCATGGGAAGATCGTCCGCCAGTGTGGGCAGCTACCAGATGGTGAAACTGGCAGACCTGGACGCCCCTGAAGAGGTGAAGCAGCAGCTTCGCGTGGACATCGAACGATCCAACGGTGTCATGCAGGTTGCAGCAGGGAACATCCCAACACAGGCGGCAATGCTGGCTGCCTTGCCCCGCACCCACCGTTCGGCATCGAAACTACGCCAGCGCCTGGCGCAGCCACCCAGTACGCTGGAAGGCAGTCTGCTGGGACCGGCGGAGCTGATCGGCATGGAGCCCAGTGGCAGGCTGGATGGAGGAACGTCTTCGTGCTTGAGCCGCTTCTACCGGTTGGAGGGTGTCGGCATCGTGGAGTTCAGCGAGAACAACTTCGTCGCTGCGGGCATGCAGATCGAGGTCATCGCGGAGGCGCAGAACACCAGGGTGAATGGCGCGCCCGCATATATCGGGAAGACCGTGGATGGTGCCGGCCGTACACGCGTGGAGCTTACCTGGACGGGGGGCAGCAAGACCTACAGTCTTATCGCCACGGGCGAGAAGGGGAGTGACGTGGAGCGTAATGCCCGAGTGCTGCACGACATCGCAGCAGCCATCGTGGATTAGCGGCGGCAACCAGCCGAGCATGGGCTCGGCTCTACAGTAGATCCACGCCATGCGTGGACGGAGTTCCCTCAAAAACCCGCGCGCCCAATCAGGGCGCGCGTTTCGCATACCGCTGCGCGATCACGCCGCAGACGATCAGCTGGATCTGGTGGTAGATCATCACCGGCAGCACGATGGCGCCCAGGCTGCCACCGGCGAACAACACCTTGGCGATCGGCACGCCGGTGGCCAGGCTCTTCTTCGAGCCGCAGAACACGATGGCGATCTCGTCCTCGCGGTTGAAGCGCAGGCGGCGGGCGAGGAAGGTGATGAGCGGCATCGCGATGCCCAGCAGCACGGCGGCCACCACGGCCACGGCGAACAGGGACAGCAGCGGCGTCTTGCTCCACAGCCCTTCGGTCACCGCTTCGCCGAACGCCGAATACACCACCAGCAGGATGGTGGCCTGGTCGGTGTAGCGCAGCAGCGCACGCTGCTTTTCCACCCAGCCGGCAATCCACGGCCGCAGCAGATGGCCGGCCACGAACGGCACCAGCAGCTGCAGCATGATGCCGCCGATGGCATGCAGCGGGTCGTGCACGCCGCCGGAGGTACCGGCCAGCGCGGTCAGCAGCAGGGGCGTGAGGAACACGCCGAGGATGCTCGACAGCGAAGCGCTGCACACCGCCGCCGGCACGTTGCCGCGCGCCATCGAGGTGAACGCGATGGACGACTGCACGGTGGAGGGCAGGGTGCACAGGAACAGCACGCCCAGATACAGCTCCGGCGTCAGCAGCCAGCCCGACAGCGGCTTGAACAGCAGGCCCAGCAGCGGGAACAGGATGAAGGTGCAGGCGAGGATGGTCAGGTGCAGCCGCCAATGCAGCATGCCGCCGATGATCGATTCGCGCGGCAGGCGCGCGCCATGCAGGAAGAACAGCGCGGCGATGGCCACGGTGGTGACGTCGTCCAGCACGATGGCGGCGGCGCCCTTCATCGGCAGCAGCGAGGCCAGGCCGACGGTGCACAGCAGGGCGAGGGTGAAGTTGTCCGGTCGCAGGCGCGACCACCAGCGGGTCATGGTGGGCAGGCTCCTCGTTACAGGGGGTCAGGGAGGGGAGGTGGGTGCGGCCAGGCGTTGCCGGGTGGCCGCTTCCAGTGAGGTCAGGCCAGCGCGCTGGCCCAGCTGCAGGGCCTGCTCGGGGCTGGCGTGTTCGTAGCGGGCATTGACCAGGCCGAGCACGGCGCCAGCGCGGTTGCCCGAGGCGCAGTGCAGCAGCACCGGGCCCTGGCTCTGCTGCAGTGCCTGGTGCACAGCGCGCACGTTGGCCGCATCCAGGCCCTCGGCGCCGGCCACCGGGATGCGCACGTAGCGCAGGCCCAGTGCCTCGGCCTGGGCAGTCTCGTCGAAACCACGGTCCTCGCCGGGCTGGCGCAGGTCGATGACGGTGCGCACGCCCTGCGCGGCGAGCGCCTGCAGCTGCGCGGCACTGGGCTGGCCACCGGCATACAGGCCGGGACGGACTTCGTTGAGCGGCGTGTCCCCGGCCCAGGCGGGCAGGGTCGTGCAGAGTGACAGCAACAGCAGGCAGATCAGGCGCAGCAGCATGCTCTCTCCGTGTGTGGGGCTGCCGCTACAGGCGCAGGGTGGCGCGGGCCTTCAGCAGTTCGCGCAGTTCGTACTTGTCAGTATCGTCCAGGCCCTGCTGGCGCTGCTTTGCCAACAGCTCGTCCAGACGTTGCACCAGCAGTTGTTTCTCCAGCTGGGCCACAGCGTCGTGCAGTTCCTGGGTCCACATCGCTTCGTCGCCGGGCATGGTCTGCGCGGCCAGCGTGTGCAGCGAGGCCTGTTCTTCGCGGCCGTCGAAATGTTCCAGCAGGGCGCCGGTGCTGATGTCCGGGCGCTGTTCAACCAGGCCCAGCAGTTCCAGCAGCAGCTCCACGCCGGGCAGGCGCAGGCCCTGGAAGTGGTGCTTGCCGCCCAGGCTCATCGCCAGCGAGGGCTGCTGCAGCAGCACGGCGATGGCGCCGCGTACCAGGCTGCGCTTGGCGATGGGCTGGATCTGACGCGCCGGCGCGCGCTGCGGCATCGGTGCGCGCGCGGCCGCGGCGTTGCCACCACCGAGGCCGGTCAGCTGTGCCAGCTGCTGCTTCATCAGGTCGCCGAAGGCGCCATCGGGAATCTGCGCCAGCATCGGCTTGGCCCGCTCGGCCAGGCGCGCCTTGCCGTCCAGCGTGCCCAGGTTGATCTCGCGGGTCAGTTCATCGAAGAAGAACTGCGACAGCGGCGTGGCCTGCTTCAGGCGGTCGTTGAAGACCTCGGCGCCTTCCTTGCGCACGATGGTGTCCGGGTCCTCGCCATCGGGCAGGAACAGGAAGAACGCCTGGCGGCCGTCCTTCATGCGCGGCAGTACCGATTCCAGCGCCTTCCAGCCAGCGCGGCGGCCGGCGGCGTCACCGTCGAAGCAGAAGAACACGTCCGGCGCGTTGCGGAACAGCAGCTCGGCGTGGTCCGGCGTGGTGGCCGTTCCCAGCGTGGCCACCGCCTGGGTCACCCCGAACTGGAACAGCGAGACCACATCCATGTAGCCCTCGACCACGATCAGCCGCTCGATCTTCTGGTTGGCCTGGCGCACCTGCCACAGGCCGTACAGTTCGCGGCCCTTGTGGAACAGCGCGGTTTCCGGCGAGTTGAGGTACTTGGGGCCGTCGTCCTTCTCGAACACGCGACCACCGAAGGCGATGACGCGGCCACGGCGGTCGAAGATCGGGAACATCACCCGGTCGCGGAATTTGTCGTAGACGTGGCCGCGGTCGTTCTTGGAGAACAGGCCGGCGCGGTCGAGCAGCTTCATCCGCCGCTCGTCCTTGCCCAGCGCATCGCGCAGGCCGCTGTAGCCGTCCGGCGCATAGCCGATCTGGAAGCGCGCGCGGTTTTCCTCGTCCACGCCGCGGCCATCCAGGTAGGTACGCGCCTTCTCGCTGCCTTCCAGGTTCTTCTGGAAGAACTTCGTCGCCGCATCCAGCGCCGAGTACAGTTCGCGGCTGTCGTCCTGCTGCTGGGCGTTGCGCGGGTTCTCGCTGCGTGGCACTTCCATGCCGGCGCGCTTGGCAAGTTCATCCACCGCATCGAGGAATTCGAGGCGGTCGTAGTTCATCAGGAAGCTGATGGCGGTGCCGTGCGCGCCGCAGCCGAAGCAGTGATAGAACTGCTTGGTGGGCGAGACCGTGAACGAGGCCGAGCGCTCGTCATGGAACGGACAGCGCGCCGCGTATTCCTTGCCCTGGCGCTTCAACGGCACGCGGCTGCCCACCACCTCGACGATGTCGGAGCGGGCCAGCAGGTCGTCGATGAAAGCGTCGGGGATACGGGCCATGGGCAACAGGGCAGGGGCGCGGCCAGTGGCCACGCGAGGCGGAACGATCAATCCGCCTAGTTTACTCCCTGGCGGTGACCGGACCGGCCTCTGCCGGGTCGATGCCGGCAGCGGCCAGGTGGTTGCGGGCACGCAGGCGTTCATCGATCACTGCGGTCATCAGTGCGCCGACGAAGAACACCACGGTGGCGTAGTAGATCCAGACCAGCGAGATGACCAGTGCGCCCATCGAACCGTAGGCACTGCCCGGGGCCACGGTGGCGATGTAGACGCCGATGCCATAGCGGCCCAGCGCGAACAGCGCCGAGGTGATGACGCCGCCGATGAAGGCCTGGCGCCAGGCCACGCGGCGGTCCGGCAGATAGTGGTACATGAAGGCGAAGCCGATCGCGTACAGCAGCAGGCTGGTGAGATAGCCGATGGCCGGCAGGATGGACGGCAACTGGGCGAAGGCCACCTGCAGCATGGTGGTGGCGGTCATCGACAGGATCAGCAGGAAGCCCAGCGCCAGCACCACGCCGAAAGAGAACACGCGCTTGCGCAGCCAGGCCTTGATGCCCTCCAGCCGCTCGCCGCTGGTGCGGAAGATCAGGTTGAGTGCGTTCTGCAGCTGGGCGAACACCGCAGTGGCACCGATGAACAGCAGCAGGGTGCTCCACAGCCCGGCCAGCGAGCCGACGTCTGGCTGGTTGTCGGCGTTCTTCAGCACGGTTTCGGCCACGGTGGCCGCGCTGCTGCCGGCGGCGGCGCTGATCTGTCCGACCAGGGCCTGCTGTGCGGGGGGGTACAGCGAAGCGGTCAGCCACAGCAGCAGCACCAGCAGTGGTGCCATCGAGAGCAGGGCGTAGAAGGAGACCGAGGCGGCCTGGGTGAGCACGTCGATCTCGACGAAGCGCTTGCCGACGGCCATGGGAAAGCTGTCCTGCAGGCGCTGGACGTACTTGCGTAGATTCACGGGGACAGTAGACGCGTGTTCAACCATGCCGGTGTTGTAGCAGCCGGGGGTCGAAGGCGTGGTGAAGCAGACAGGCAGAGGTAGCGCCGGGCCATGCCCGGCGCTACCGGAAGAAACCCAGGCTTACGACAGCTGCTGCTTGACCAGCTTGGACACCAGGCCCATGTCGGCCTGGCCGGCCAGCTTGGGCTTCAGTGCGCCCATCAGCTTGCCCATGTCGGCTGCACCGGTGGCACCGGTCTCGGCAATGGCGGCCTGGATGGCGGCCACGATCTCGGCTTCGCCCATCTTGGCCGGCAGGTAGGCTTCGATCACAACGATCTCGGCGCGCTCGATCTCGGCCAGGTCTTCGCGGTTGGCCGCCTCGTACTGGCTGACCGAGTCCTTGCGCTGCTTGACCATCTTGTCCAGCACGGCAATGACGGCGGTGTCATCCAGCTCGACACGCTCGTCCACTTCCTTCTGCTTGATGGCGGCGTTGATCAGGCGGATCACGCCCAGCTTGTGCTTCTCGCCCGCCTTCATGGCGGCCTTCATGTCGTCGGTGAGCTGCTGCTTCATGCTCATGAGGAACCTCGTGGTGGTGGTGGGGCAGGGGCGGATGCCCGAACCCGGAAACGCAAAAAGCCGGCGACGCTTGCGCGTGCCGGCTTCGGCTCCACTGCGACAGGCAAGCCCATCGCAATGAAGATGCGTCCGATCAGTACAGGCGCTGACGCTTGGTGACGTCGCGCGAGGAACGGCGCAGCTGACGCTTCACAGCAGCGGCGGCCTTGCGCTTGCGCTCCTGGGTCGGCTTTTCGTAGAACTCGCGCTTGCGGGTTTCGGCCAGCACACCGGCCTTTTCGCAAGTGCGCTTGAAGCGGCGAAGAGCAAACTCGAAGGGTTCGTTCTCGCGGACTTTGACGCTGGGCATGGAATCTCCGGGACACAGTAGAACCGGGTCACGCCCGGCGAGCCGCACATTATAGCGGCGAATGGACAAACTGCAAGCGCCCAACCCTGAATACGGGCAAGTCGTCTGCGTGCTATGGATTCTGCCTGTCCCCCCGAGGGGGCGGCAGGGGCGTCATAATAGCAGGCATGCGAGTCCTTGGCATCGAATCTTCCTGTGATGAGACCGGCGTGGCGGTGTATGACACCGACTTGGCCGGCAGCGCGGCCTTGCGCGCCCATGCGGTCTACAGCCAGATCGCCCTGCACGCCGAGTACGGCGGTGTGGTGCCCGAGCTGGCCAGCCGCGACCACGTCCGCAAGCTGCTGCCGCTGGTGCGCCAGACCCTGGCCGAGGCCGGTCTGGGCGTGGGCGACATCGACGGTGTGGCGTACACGGCCGGCCCAGGCCTGGTCGGCGCCCTGCTGGTCGGCGCGGGCGTGGCCCGTTCTCTGGCCTGGGCGCTGGAGGTGCCGGCGATAGGCGTACACCATATGGAAGGCCACCTGCTGGCCCCGTTGATGGAAGACGACCCGCCGGAAGCCCCGTTCGTGGCCCTGCTGGTGTCCGGCGGCCATACCCAGCTGGTGGCGGTGGACGCCATTGGCCAGTACCGCCTGCTGGGCGAGACCCTGGACGATGCGGCCGGCGAGGCTTTCGACAAGACCGCCAAGATGATGGGCCTGCCGTACCCGGGTGGCCCGCAGCTGGCCAGGCTGGCCGAGCAGGGCACGCCGGGCGTCTACCGCTTCGCGCGGCCGATGACCGACCGCCCGGGGCTGGATTTCAGCTTCTCCGGCCTGAAGACCCAGGTCCTGATGGCCTGGCGCGACAGCGACCAGAGCGAACAGACCCGCGCCGACATCGCCCGTGGCTTTGAAGATGCGGTGGTGGAGACCCTGTCGATCAAGTGCGAGCGCGCGCTGGAAGCGGCCGGCACCAACGTGATCGTGGTGGCCGGCGGCGTTGGCGCGAACAAGCGCCTGCGCGCCCGCCTGCAGCAGATGGCCGAGCGCCTGGGCGGCCGCGCCTGTTTTCCGCGTCCGGCGTTGTGCACCGATAACGGCGCGATGATCGCCTTCGCCGGCGCGCTGCGCCTGCAGGCCGGCCAGCACAACCCGCCGAAGGTGGAAGTCACCCCGCGCTGGGACATGGCGACCCTGCCGGCAGTGTGAACCTCTGTCTGTAGAGTCGAGCCATGCTCGACTGCTATTGATGCAGTCGAGCATGGCTCGACGCTACAAAGACGGTGATGTAGTCGGGCATGGCTCGACGCTACCGGCAGGAACCCAACGGCGATGCCGCCAGCACCGTTGTCGCTCGCTCATGGCGCTGCAGCCACGCCAGGGTGTGCGGGCAGCGCGCATGGATCAGCCGTCCGATCGCGGCCAGGTCAGCACCGATGTCGCGCTCGAGGATGGGTTCGTGGTGGGCGATGCGGTTGCGCAGGTGACGGATGCGGTCGAGGTCGGCATGGATGGAACGACGCAGGACGGACAGCGGCACCGAGGGTGCGTGTGGCAGCGCCAGGCCCATGGTCCCGGCCCAGATCGAATGCTCGAACCGCCGAGCGAACAACTGCTGCCAGAAGCCGAATCGCAGTTTGGCGATGACCTCCGGCACATCCCGCGGAGCTCCAGCGCTGCCGCGGACATCGCATAGCGAGGCAAGCGCGCCTTCGGCAGGAAGGCTGCGCAGTAGCGCTGGATGCCAGGGCCAGCGTTGACCATAACGATGCACCAGCGCCGTAGCGGCTGCATTGCGGATCACGACTTCGCAGATGTGCAACGGTGGAAGGAGAGCACCACACATCTGCATGTTCCAGGCATAGAGCGTGGCTGGATCGGCTACGCAACGAGACGCGATGCGCTCGTAGGTCGACCATCTCTGGCGGGATAGCGCTGCCTGCAGGATCCTGCTTTCCTTCATCAGCTCACTCCGAGGGGATGTGGCTTCACCTTGACTCTGGGAACGAGGCAGGAACATCAGGAAACGGCGGCATGCTCGTCAGTGTTCTTTGTGAAACGGCTCGGTTTTTCACCCGACTGTTTGCCTTGACGCATTTGCCAATTGACTGGGCCGGGTGGCACTCCTAACCTTGCGGCGTGTGCTCCGGGACTCGCGGCTGGATTCCAGCTTCCCCTGGGGACGTTGAGAGGTACCAAAGGGCCCCGCTAGCAGGGCCCTTTGTCTTTCCCGCCCTTGCCGCACCCCACCCGCACCGCCGCCCGTTCCGGGCAGGCTCACCGCCGTGCCGTTACCATGGCCGCCTGTATCCGGCTGGTACCTGCAATGGACAAGGTTTTCATCGAAGGGCTGACGATCGACGCCCTGATCGGCATCTACGACTGGGAGCGGCGGATCCGGCAGGACCTGGTGTTCGACCTGGAAATGGGCTTCGACAACCGCCGCCCGGCCGCATCCGATGACATCGCCCATACCCTGAATTACAAGGCGGTGAGCAAGCGCCTGGAGCAGTTCGTGCGCGAATCGGACTTCGGCCTGGTCGAGACCCTGGCCGAGCGCTGCGCGCAGATCGTGCTGGACGAGTTCGACGTGAAGTGGCTTCGCCTGAAGCTGAGCAAGCCCGGTGCGGTGCGCGGCGCGCGCGCGGTGGGCGTGATCATCGAGCGCTCGCGCGCCTGACCGGTCGTGCCGGCCGCTGGCCGGCAGCCTCAACCCCAACAGAAACAAAGAAGGAGACAACCGATGGTGGATGCGGTGGTGGCGGTACAGTGGCTGGAACAGCTGCAGAAGACACTGGAACCCTATCCCGGCGCCTATCTGGCGTTGATGATCACGGCGCTGCTGGTCGCCGCCGGTCTGGCCAACTGGGTCACCAAGCGCATCCTGGTGCGCGGCCTGCGGCGACTGCTGCAGCGCCTCCCGGGTGCCGAATCGGGGCGTGGCAGCCACCTGATGCGGGTGATCTCACGGCTGTCGAATGTAGTGCCCAGCCAGGTGATCGCCTCCGGCGTCGCCCTCATTCCTGATCTGCCGCCGGGCCTGGTCAACGTCATCGTCAAGCTGTGCATCGTGTGGGCCGTGCTTACCCTGGCCATGGCCTTCTCGCATGCCCTTGATGCAGCCAACAGCCTGTACGAGCGCAAGCCAGACGCGCGCAACAAACCGATCAAGGGCTACCTGCAGGTGGTCAAGATCGTGGTCTATGTGGCAGCCGGGTTGTCCATCGTTGCCACCCTGCTGGGGGTGAAGATTGGTCCGCTGGTCACCGGCCTGGGCGCGGCCACCGCGGTGCTGATGCTGATCTTCCAGGACACCATCCTGTCGCTGGTGGCCAGCGTGCAGATCAGTGGCGATGGCCGCGTTCGCCTCGGCGACTGGATCGAGATGCCCAGCCAGAACGCCGACGGCGATGTCATCGATATCGCCCTGCACACCATCACCGTGCAGAACTTCGACAAGACCATCACTACCATCCCGACCAAGAAGCTGGTGACCGAGTCGTTCAAGAACTGGCGCGGCATGCAGGAGGCCGGCGGGCGCCGGATCAAGCGCGCGCTGTACCTGGACCAGCACAGCGTCGGCTTCCTGGGCGCGGACGAGCTGCAGCGGCTGGGCCAGTTCGCCCTGCTGGGCGACTACCTGCGTGACAAGGCGCAGGAGCTGGAGCAGTGGAACGGGCGCCTGCGGGAGCAGGGCGTGGCCGAGGTCAACAGCCGCCGGGTGACCAACCTGGGCACCTTCCGCGCCTATGTGGAGCGCTACCTGCGCAACCACCCCGGCATCCATCAGGACATGACCCTGCTGGTGCGCCAACTGCAGCCGACCACCGAGGGCCTGCCGCTGGAGCTGTACTGCTTCACCCGCAGCACCGCCTGGGGCGAGTACGAGGCGGTGCAGGCGGACATCTTCGACCACCTGCTGGCGATCCTCCCGGCCTTTGGCCTGCGGGTCTTCCAGGCCTCCAGCGATGCCATGTTGATGGCAGGGCAGCGCGCACTGGCCGGGTCAGAGTAAGCTCCACCCTCGCGTCCGCCCCCGTATGGACCGCCCAGACTGTGGGCGGGCGCACGAAACTGAATGACGAAACCTCTCGCCAAATGGCCCGGGAACGCTAGAATGCCGGGCTTGTAAACGTTTTCATAAGGACAGCTGGTGGCCTCCGATCGCATCGAATCCCTCATTGCCCAGATGACCGTCGAGGAAAAGGTCGGCCAGCTGGGTGTCTTCGCGGACATGGTCCGCCCGTTCGCCCCGGACGTGAACCCGGAAGCCAACGTGCGCAACGCCGACCAGGTGCTGCAGCAGGTGCGCGAAGGCAAGGTCGGCTCGCTGTTCAACGGCGTGGGCGCCGAACTGGGCCGCCGCATCCAGCAGGTCGCCACCGAGGAAAGCCGCCTGGGCATCCCGGTGATCCTGGCCGCCGACGTCATCCACGGCATGCGCACCGTGTTCCCGATCCCGCTGGGCGAAGCCGCCAGCTTCGAGCCGGACCTGGCCGAGCGCACCGCCCGTGCCACCGCCGTCGAGGCCACCGCCGCCGGCCTGCACTGGACCTATGCACCGGCCGTGGACATCGCCCGCGACCAGCGCTGGGGCCGTGGTGCAGAAGGTGCCGGTGAGGACGTGGTGCTGGGCTGCGCCTTTGCCGCCGCCCGCGTGCGTGGCTTCCAGGGCGGCGACCTGCGCGCCGCCGATTCGCTGCTGGCCACGCCCAAGCACTTCGCCGCCTATGGCGCGGTGATGGCCGGCATGGAATACAACATGGTGGACATCTCGCCGCAGACCCTGCGCGACGTGCACCTGCCGCCGTTCAAGGCCGCCTTCGACGCCGGCGCCATCACCGTGATGTCCTCGTTCAACGACATCAACGGCGTGCCGGCCAGCGCCAACGCCGAACTGCTGACCGACATCCTGCGTGGTGAGTGGAAGTTCCCGGGCGTTGTGATCTCCGATTACACCGCCGACATGGAACTGGTCGCGCACGGCTATGCCGCCGACGACCGCGACGCCACCGCCAAGGCCTTCACGGCCGGCCTGGACCTGAGCATGCAGAGCGGCTTCTACGCCGAGCACCTGCCGGGCTTGGTCGAGAGCGGCGAAGTACCGATGACCGTGCTTGATGAAGGCGTGCGCCGCATCCTGTGGCTGAAGGAAACCATCGGCCTGTTCGACGATCCGTACCGTTCGCTGGACCCGGCGCGCGAAGCGGATACCTCGCACATTGCCGCACATGACGAGCTGTCGCGCGATGCCGCGCGCCGTTCGATCGTGCTGCTGAACAACCGCGACAACGTGCTGCCGCTGCAGAAGACCGGGCAGAAGATCGCCCTGATCGGCCCGTTCGTGCAGGACCGCGAGAACATCGAAGGCTGCTGGACCCTGTTCGGCGACAAGCAGCGCTACGTGGACCTGGAAACCGGCGTGCGCGCCGCCATCGGCGATGAAGCGCTGCTGGAAGTCGTGCCGGGCAGCGAGCTGGAAGCCGCGATTCCGGGTGGCACCGAAGCGGCCGTGGCCGCTGCGCTGCGCGCCGACGTGGTGGTGCTGGCCCTGGGCGAACCGCAGCGTTACAGCGGTGAAGCGCAGTCGCGCGTGGAAATCACCCTGCCGCCGGCACAGCAGGCGCTGGCCGAGGCCGTGGCGATGACCGGCAAGCCGCTGGTAGTGCTGCTGCGCAATGGTCGCGCGCTGGCCCTGCAGGGTGCGGTGCGCAATGCGCATGCCCTGGCGGTCACCTGGTACCTGGGCACGCAGACCGGCCATGCCGTGGCCGATGTGCTGTTCGGCGATTACAGCCCGTCCGGCCGCCTGCCGGTCAGCTTCCCGCAGGTGTCCGGCCAGCAGCCGTACTTCTACAACCACCCGCGCACCGGCCGCCCGGAACTGCCCACCATGTCGGAGTTCAAGGCACGCTGGCGCGAGATTCCGAACGAGCCGCTGTACCCGTTCGGCCACGGCATCGGCTACGCCACGTTCGCCTACGGCGTGCCGCAGCTGAGCGCGGCCCAGCTGGGCTGGGACGACACCCTGACCGTGACCACCACGCTGACCAACACCAGCGCCGTGGCCGGTGAGGAAGTGGTGCAGCTGTACATCCACGACCGCGTGGCCAGCCGCGTGCGGCCGGTGCGCGAGCTGAAGGACTTCCGCAAGGTCGCCCTGCAGCCGGGCGAGTCGATTGAAGTGAGCTTCAGCCTGACCCGCGAGCAGCTGGCGTTCACCGGCCGCGACGGCGTGCTGCGTGCCGAGCCCGGCCAGTTCGACCTGTGGGTGTGTGCCTCGTCGGCCGCCGGCGAAGCCGTGCAGTTCGAGCTGCTGAAGGCCTGATCCCGGAGTGGTAGCGCCGGGCCATGCCCGGCGTCCTCACTCATGGCAAACACGCCGGGCGTGGCCCGGCGCTACCATCGGACCTTGATCCGATGGAGTCCGCGCCATGCGCAAGATTGCTTTCCTGATTCCGGCCCTGCTGCTGGCCGCCTGTTCGCAGCCGGCGCCGCCGGCCGAGCCTTCTGCCGACGCGCCGCCGCCGATGACCGGTTCCACGCCGGCCGAAGCTGCCGCAAGCACCACGCCCGATGCCGCTGCCGCACCGCAGGCCGCCGACGCGACCGCAACCGCTGCACCAGCGGCGCCAAATGACGTTTCTGGCACTGTCGAACCCGCTGCAGAAGGCGACGTGCATGCGCGCATCGACGCCGTGCTGGGTGATTCGGCGCAGTACGAAAAGGTCTTCAATGCATTCAAGACCGCCGTGGTCGGCGGTGACCGCGCCGCGGTGGTGGAGGAAGTGCGCTTCCCGCTGAACATCGCCGGTGGCAAGAAGATCACCGGTCCGGGCGAGTTCCAGCGCAACTACGAAAAGATCATCACCCCGGCAGTGGTCAAGGCGATGTCCGAGCAGGAGTTCGGCAAGGTCTTCGTCAACCAGCAGGGCGTAATGATCGGCGATGGCCAGGTGTGGTTGACCGGCGAGTGCCTGGACAAGGCCTGCGCCCGTACCGAGGTGAAGGTCGGCACCATCCAGTAAATGCAGACGGCCCCGCGTGATGCGGGGCCGTTGGGTAGGGGCGATGCCGGCCAGCGGCCGCCACTACCGGGGTCAGGCTTTCGGGGTCAGCTTCAGCAGGCGTGCCTTGCTGCCGTCTTCCAGCAGCCACAGTGCGCCATCGGGGCCCTGTTCCACTTCGCGGATGCGCTCGCCCATGTTGAAGCGCTCTGCTTCGCGCGCGTTCTCGCCATCGAAGGCCACCCGCACCAGCGAGGTGGAGGACAGGCCGCCGATGAAGGCGCTGCCCTTCCACTGCGGGAAGAGGCTGCCGCTGTAGAACATCAGGCCGGCCGGCGAGATCACCGGGTTCCAGGTGACCTTCGGTGCGGCGAATTCCGGACGGGTGTCGTGGTCGGGAATCGGGCGACCGTCGTAATGGTCGCCGTTGGAAACGATCGGGTAGCCATAGTTGGCACCACGCTGGATCAGGTTCAGTTCGTCGCCGCCGGCCGGGCCCATTTCCTGGGCCCACAGCTTGCCGTTGGCGTCGAAGGCGATGCCCAGTACGTTGCGATGGCCCAGTGACCAGACCTGGGCAGCGACGCCGCCCTGCGAGGCGAACGGATTGTCCGCCGGCACGCTGCCATCGTCGTTGAGGCGGATGATCTTGCCGAGGTTGCCGCTCATGTCCTGGGCCGGATCGAACTTCTGGCGTTCGCTGGAGCTGATCCACAGCTTGCCGTCCGGGCCGAAGGCGAGGCGGTGGCCGTAGTGGCCCTGGCCGCTGACCTTGGGGGTCTGCCGCCAGATCACCTTCAGATCCTTCAGCGCGCCGCTGCCATCGGCATTCAGTGCCAGGGTGGCGCGCGCCACGGCCGCACCGCGGGTGTCGAGCGTGCCTTCCTCGGCGTAGCTGACGTAGACCACGTTGTTGCGGGCGAAATCAGGATGCAGGATGACATCGCCGAAGCCGCCCTGGCCGCCGTAGGCCACCTTCGGCACGCCGGTGATCTCGTGCTTCTGGCCGCTGGCCAGGTCCAGGTGCTGCAGCTTGCCGCGCTTTTCGGTGACCAGCAGGCTGCCATCGGGCAGGAAGGTCATTGCCCACGGCTGGTCGAAACGGCTGACCTCGGTGGCGGTGAACGGGCGCTGGTCGGCGCTGGTTGCTGCCGGGGCGGTCTGGGCGGCCGCTGTCGTATCGGGGCCGGCCGCGCTGCAGGCGGTGGTGGCAAGGATGGGCAGCAGGCCCATGGCGAGCAGCAGGGGCGCACGTTTCGAAGAACGGGTCATGGGTATCTCCAGGTGGGGATGCGGATGGCCAAGCCCCGTTGTACACCACTGAAGTGAAGAGACGCGTGGTCCAAAGGTCCTGTCGCGCAGCGGCAGCCGAGCGCTGGGCGGGTGCTACAGGCGGTGGCCTTGCGTGCCGGATACGAAAAGAGCCGAGCATGGCCCGGCTCTACACGATCAACCGCAGCAGCAATCAGCTACCGCGTACGAGACGGGGATCGGCCACGTGGGCGTCATCCCAGCCACGACGCACTGCCGCGCGGGCCTGCTCCCATTCCAGGCGGCTCGTACCGCGTTCACTGGCCCAGCGGCCCTGCAGCTCGGCCTCGACCTGCTCGTAGGCGCGGATGATCTGGTCAGCCCGCGTTTCCTGCGCACGCGCGGCATGGCCGATGCGGTAGGCGGGCTCGTAATCGTCAAAGAGCAGGGTGTCGTCGTAGTAGGGCTCAGCGGTATAGCGATCGCGCCAGTAGTCGGTGAAGGTATCGCGCGGGGTGCTGTCATCCGGCACGCGGCCGGGAATCTGGTAGTCGGGCATCGGTCAGGCTCCGTGTGGGGACGAGGCTTGATCGTGCACATGTGCCGGTTAACCGCCCGGGCCGGTTGCGTGAAGATCAGGTCGCGTCGGCCTTGCGCGGCAGCTTGTAGATCACCGCGCCAATGGCGAAGGCGACCAGCGCGGCGGCGATGTTCTGCCAGCTGGCACTGGCGAACAGCGCCACGCACAGCACCAGCGCCAGCACCGGAATGAGCGGGCCACCGGGCAGCTTCAGCGCGCCCGGCCGGTCTGCGTAGCGCTTGGCCAGAACCAGGACCGCCGCGGCCGTGCCGATGTAGGCAAACAGGCGCGTGGTCATCGACAGCAGGGCCAGCTGCACGAACGAGCCGGACAGGGCCAGGCCCAGCGCGATCAGCCCCTGGCAGAGGATCGCCGCGGCCGGCGTGCGGAATCGCGGATGCACCTGCGCCAGCACCTTCGGGCCGTAGCCATCGCGGGCGAGGGCGAACAGGAAGCGCGGGCCCATCATCATCGTGTTGCTGTTGGTGCCGAGGATGGAGATGGTCGCACCGACGGTGAGGATCAGCGCCAGCGCTTCGCCACCGAAACCGGCCGCGGCATCGGCCAGCGGCGTAGCTGAACTGGCCAGGCCGGCCAGCGTGCCCTGCGCCACCAGCTGCACCGCACCGTAGATGACGGTGACGGTGACGATCATGGTGATCAGCGCGAACGGGATGTCGCGGCGCGGGTTGCGGTATTCACCTGCGGCGGCCGGGATGTTTTCGAAACCGGCATAGGCGTACAGCAGCAGCAGCGCGGCCTCGCCCATGCGCTGCAGGTCATGCGGGTCCGGGCGCTGGCCGGAGAACGCCAACTGCGGGTCGATGTAGAACGCGCCGATGGCCACGAACAGCAGCAGCGGCAGCATCTTGCCGATGACCAGCACGATGCCGGTACGCGCCGCAGAGCGCACGCCGATGATGTTGACCCCGGTGAGGAAGCCCAGCGACACCACGATCACCGCGACGCGGCCCATGCCGGCGCCGGCCCACGGCCAGAAGCGCGCGACCGCATCGGCCAGCGCATTGCTGAGCGCGGCGGCCGAGCTGATGCGGGTCAGCCAGATCATCCAGCCGATCTCGAAGCCGGCGAAGCGTCCGAACGCCTCGCGCGCATACAGGTAGCTGCCGCCGGGTTCATCGAAGTAGCTGGCGGCCTGCGCGTAGCACAGCACCAGCAACGCGACGACGATGCCGGCGGCGACCACGCCCCACAGGCTGAAAGGACCGAGCAGGGCGACGGTGGCGGCGGGCAGCAGGTAGATGCCGCTGCCGACCACATCGTTGATCGACAGGCCGACGATCTGCCAGCGGCTGACCGCGCGTTGCAGCTGCGGTTCGTCCTGGGCGCTCAAGGGCGTGCTCCGGTCAGTGCGGGCAGCTGCCACTGCGCCTGCAGGCGTGCGTACTCGGCGCGCGGCAGCAGTACGAAGCGCGGCGTGTCCTGCGGCCGCAGCCAATCCAGCAGCGCCTGCATGCGCGCCTGCGGCATGGCCGTGCAGCCGGCGGTGGCCTCACCGGGCTGGCGCCACAGGTGGGCGAAGATGCAGCTGCCCTTGCCGGGCTGGTTCTGCGGGTTGTGCGCGATCACGAAGCCTTCCTGGTAGCGCACATCGCCCTTGCCGTGCAGGTCCAGCCGCATCGGTTCGGTGGAGCCTTCCACGGCGGCGCGGCCGACCTTGGCCGCATCGACGATGCGGTTGTAGAACGGCGAGGCCGGCACATCCATGCAATAGCTGCTGTCGAGCATCGGCTGGTAGGCCATCGCGGTACCGGGGCGCGTGCCGGCATACCCGAACGCACTGCCCAGCGCGAACACGCCGGCCGGGCTGCGGCCATCGCCTTCCTGCTTCTGCGGGCCGTCGCCCTGTGCCGGGTGCAGGCCCAGGCCCCAGGCACTGCCGCTGCGGCCCAGCGACACCGGGAAGGCCGTGCCCTGCGCGCGCCAGCCCTTGCCGTCGCGCACGAAGGCCTGTAGCTGGCCCTGGGTACTGTCCCAGCCCTCGCTGGTGACCACGATCAATTGCCGCGCGCCATCCAGCGGCGCCGCGTGGAGGGACAGCGACGCGGCCAGCAGCAGCGCGGCGGTGACAAGGCGGGACAGCGGCTTCATCAGCAGGCGCTCCGGTCAGGAATCCAGCAGGTGGTCGATCCGTTCCAGGTTCACCGCAAGTTGCCGCTGGCGATCTGGATTGGCGTGGCAGAGCAGCACGAACAGGAAGTCGAGCAGGGCATGCATGGCGCTACGGTACAGCAGCTGCGCCACCTGCGGCGTGCGGTCGTAGGCGCATACGCCCAGCGAGGCATCGGCGTGCGCGCGCAGCGGGTTGGCGGTGTGGCGGGTGATCGACACCACCTTGCCGCCCATGTTCTGGAACTGCCGCGACAGCTGCGAGAGCTGCGGCAGGTTGCCGTATTCGGAAAACACCAGCAGCGCATCACGCGGGCGTGCCGCCGACAGGTTGGCCAGCAGCAGCACCGGATCGGTGTGCGGCACCACCAGCAGGCCGAGCAGGGACAGGCGCATGGCGAATTCGCGCGCGAACAGGCCGTCATCGCCCAGCCCGTACACGAACAGCTTGGGCGCGCCGTCCAGCAGCTGCACGATGCGTTCGATCTCCTCGCGCGGGTTGGCCTGGCGGGTTTCTTCCTCGGCCTGGGCCTTGCTGCGGCGCAGGGCATCGCCCAGGCGCAGGTAGTGATCCGCTTTGTCCGGTTCGTCCGGCGCCTGCTGCGGATCGGCACCGGCGCGGGCCACGTCCTGGCCGATGGAGTACTTCAGGTCCGGGTAGCCCTTGAAGCCCAGCTTCTGGCTGAACTTGACCACGCTGGACTGGCTGATGCCCAGCGCGCTGGCCAGCTGCTGCGAGGAGTAGTCGCGCAGCAGGTGGGCATTGTCGAGGATGAAATCGGCGATGCGGCGTTCGATGGCCGACATCTGCCCGCGCTCGGTTCGGATTTTCAGCAGGGGCGGCATGCGGGGTGTCCGGGGGGCGGGAGGCGTTCTGTGGCGTGGGCAACGGCATCCACGCATGGCGTGGATCTACTGCGGTGCGGCCCTTGTAGAGTCGAGCCATGCTCGACTGCGCGGGTCAACCCAGCATCTCCAGGCCGCGCACTTCGGTGATGCCCAGCCCCGGTACGTTGCTGATGCTGATCTCCGATTCGTTGAAATGCACGCCGCCGCTGACCGGATCGAACTGGCCCAGCGAGGGACCGTCCAGGTCGACCTTGGTGATCACATCGCTCTTGGCCACGGCCAGGTGCACGGCGGCGGCCACGCTGATGCTCGATTCGATCATGCAGCCGATCATGCACGGTACGCCGTAGATGCCCGCGATGTCGGCGATGCGGATCGCGTTGGACAGGCCGCCGGTCTTCATCAGTTTGATGTTGATGATGTCGGCCGCGCGCTGCTGGATCAGGTCCATCACCTGGCTCGGGCTGAACACGCTTTCGTCGGCCATCACCGGTGTGTTGACGCGGTCAGTGACGTACTTCAGGCCGGTGATGTCGGCGGCCTTCACCGGCTGTTCCAGCAGCTCCAGCACCACGCCGGCGTCCTCCAGCGTGCGCATGGCGTGCACGGCCTGCTTGGCGGTCCAGCCCTGGTTGGCATCCAGGCGCAGCAGGGCGCGGCCCTGCACGGCGGCATGGATCGCCTTGACCCGCTCGATGTCCAGGCCGATGTCCTTGCCTACCTTGATCTTCAGCGACTCGAAACCGCGCTCGATGGCCGACAGCGAATCGGCCACCATCTTGTCGATGTAGTCCACGCTGATGGTGATGTCGGTGGTGATGACTGGATCGCCACCGCCCAGCATCTGGTACAGCGGTGCGCCGTGCAGCTGCGCCCACAGGTCGTACAGGGCGATTTCCACCGCCGCCTTGGCGCTGGTGTTGCGCTCCATGGCGGTCTGCACCAGCGTGCACAAGTGGTTGAGGTTGACCACGTCCTGGCCGACCAGGCGCGGGGCAATGAAATGGCGGATCGCTTCGATGATCGAGCCGTGGGTATCGCCGGTGATGACCGCGGTGGCCGGTGCTTCGCCGTAACCGGTATTGCCGGTGTCGGTACGGATCAGCACCACCACGTCTTCCACGGTTTCCACCGTGCGCAGGGCGGTCTTGAAGGGGGTCTTCAGCGGCACGCGCAGCATGCCCAGTTCGATGGCGGTGATCTTCATTCGGCAGTCTTGGCCCGCAGGCGCTGGATGTTGGTGATGCGGTCGATGTAGCGGACGGTGTCGCTGGCCATCATCGGCTCCAGCGGGGTGACCGAGACACCATTGAGGTGAGCCTGCACGCGCGTGCCGTCGGCACCGTGCCAGCTGCCGCCCGCCGTATCGTGGATGACCCAGGTGCGGCCGTCGACGTGGCCGATGGCCATCATCACGTGGCCGGGGATGTAGACCAGATCGCCCACCTGCAGGTCGGTCACGGCGCGGTCGCGCGCGGCCTTGCCAGTCTTCTCGGTGAACGGCAGGCGGTCAAGCGCCGGGCTGACCGCCTGCGCGCTGGTATTGCGCGGCAGCAGCACGCCGAAGCTGCGGTAGATTTCGGAAACAAACCCGCTGCAGTCGCGGGTGTCGTAGTCATGGCCCCAGCCGTAGCGTTCGCCGAGGAACTTGAAGGCCTGCTGCAGCAGCAGGCGCGGGGTCAGCGCCAGGTACTCGCCGGCGGTGTCCTGCGAGCGCGGCAGCAGCGCCGGCACCAGCTTCAGCTGGCCATCGGCCTCGCGCACCGGCAGCTGCACTACCCACGCGGCATGCGCCTGCTGGCCGTTGACCGGTGTGGCCGCGGGCCAGTCGGCCAGCACCGGCAGGCGCACGCCCATGTCCAGCTGCAGGCGCGACACGCGCGGCTCTTCCGGGGTGAACGCGGTGTGCGCCACCGCGCCGGTGACGATGCGATACGGGCCCTGCGCGCCGTAACCGAGCACGCTGGCCCTGTCACCCGTGGCCACCGACTCGGCTTCGATCCACGCGCTGTAGCGTTCGCTGTGCACGAACAGCCAGCGGCCGTCGGCGCTGCGATGGACCACGGCGACCTTGTCACCGGGGAACAGCGCCGATTCCTGGAAGCGGTCGATATCGGTATCGCCGGTGCTGCTGAAGACGCGCTGGCGGGTCGGGAAGGTGCGCAGTGCCGCGCGCTTCACCACCAGACCGTACTGCGGCGCCGCCTGTGCGGCGATCGCCTGCAGGCCGAGGTTGGCCTCGATCGACGCGCGCATCGCGGCGGCGATGGGCTGGCCCTGGTCGTCGTAGAGGGGGCGTGTCGGCCAGCTCGACAACGCGGTGATGCGGGTGCGCACCTGCGCGGCGGTCAGCTGCGCGGGCAGGGCGGCGATGTCCTGGATGTGCGCATCCTGGCTGCGCATGCGCGCGTTCTGCGCGTCGATCTGCGCGCGGTCGAGGATCGGCGCATCGGCGTTGTCCAGCCGCGCGGCCCAGTACTGCGGGGTCAGGTAGGCCTCGTGCAGGCCGATCACATAGGGCAGCGGCGCGCCGGGATCGGGCTGCGATGCGGCCTGTGCGAAGGCCGGCGCCGCCAGCAGGCACAGGGCCAGGGTCAACCGGCGCGGCCAGTGCCGGCGCTGTTCGCGGGAAGCCAGGATCATGCGCTCACACCCTCCTCAATGCCTCAGGGAATACTTATTCCTTTCGGCTGCGAAAGCAAGAATAAATTATTGACCCGTTACCCGGCGCGTGTTACACAGCCGTTACCACCCGCGCTGGGGAAGTGTCGCCGTGGATCCCGTCGTTCGCAAACTGCGTCTGCCTGCTGCTGCCGGCCTGTGTGCCGTGCTTCTGCTGTGGGCGTCGGCGGCGGCGGCGCAGGACGTGCGGGGGCAGGGTGCAGGCGAGACGCGATTGATCGATCTGGTCGACAGTGGCCACTTCGCGGACGCTGAAGATCTCCTGGCGCGCGGCGATCTACCCGCCACGGCGGCCTACCAGCGCGAGCGCATGCGCCGCATCCGCATGGATTTCAGCCTGGACGAGGCCACCGCGAAAACCGCCGTGCGCCGCTGGATTGCCGACCTGACCGATGCCGAATTCGCGCGCTGGGATCAGCTCGGCCTGATCGAACACCTCGATATCGACGGTACCCGCTGGTACTTCAAACGCGCACCGTCCAACCTGTTCCGGCTCAGCGATGAGGCACGCGCGCGCCGCCGTGCCGATGCACCGCTCCCGGCGCCGGGCCCGAATGAAGTGCTCAATGCGCATCACGCACGCGTGCTCGCAGCCGCTGGCCAGAGCGGCGGGACGTCGGTACTGCCACAGCGCATTGCGTTCACCCAGTCGCTGACGGTGAAGGCCGACGCCGTGCCCGCCGGGGAAACCATCCGCGTGTGGATTCCCTACCCGCGCGGGATTCCCGGGCAGCAGGAGCAGGTGCAGTGGCTGGGCAGCACGCCGGGCAAGGCGCGCGTGGCCCCGGACAGCACCCTGCAGCGCACCGCCTATCTGGAAGCGAAGGCGGTGGCCGGGCAGCCGACCCGGTTCGAGATCCGCTACGAGGCCACGATCTTCGCGCGGCATACGGCGGTGGATCCGGCACGCGTGCAAGCCACGCCGTCCGACCCGGCGCTGCAGCCGTTCCTCGCCGAGCAGCTGCCGCATGTGCGCTTCACCCCGGCACTGAAGCTGTTTTCCGACCAGGTGCTGCAAGGCGAAACGCGCCCGTATGAAGTGGTGCGCCGGCTGTACGCCGCAGTCGATCGCATTCCCTGGGCGGGCGCCCGCGAGTATTCCACCCTCAGCAACATCAGCGATTACGCCCTGCATGCCGGGCATGCCGACTGCGGGCAGCAGACCCTGTTGTTGATTTCCCTGCTGCGCATGAACGGCATACCCGCGCGTTGGCAGTCGGGCAGGGTGTTCTCCGATGATGGCAGCGGCTACAGCAACCTGCACGACTGGGGTGCGGTCTACCTGGCGCCCTATGGCTGGCTGCCGATGGACGTGACCACCGGTGCGCTGGCCAGCGATACGCCCGCACTGCGCGACTTCTATCTCGGTGGTCTCGATGGCTACCGCATCGCCTTCAACGATGATTTCGGCCAGCCGTTCGTGCCAGCCAAACAGCATTACCGCTCGGAAACGGTCGACTCGCAGCGCGGCGAGGCCGAGTGGGCGGGCGGCAACCTGTACTTCGACCAATGGGACGACGACTTCCAGTGGCGGGTACTGCCGGCCGGGCAACGCTAGCGCGATACCTCCACCACCACACCATTCAATTCTTGCAGGAGAGAGCAGGGGATGAAGGCTTACAGCATCAAGCGGGCGGCGTTGTGCGTCGCCCTTGGGGCGTGTCTGGGCATCATGCTGCCGGGCACCGTGATGGCCCAGACCGTGAGCGGCGCCGTCGCCGGCCGCGCAACCGCCGGTGACCAGGTCACCGTGGTCAGCAGCAGCACCGGCCTGACCCGCACCGTCACTGTCGGTGCCGATGGCAGCTACCGTCTCGGCCAGCTGCCGGTAGGCGACTACCAGCTGCAGCTCAGCCGCGAGGGACAGAAGCTGGGTGACCAGGTGGCTGTCAGCGTGGCCGTGGGTGGCACCACCACGGTCAACCTGGCCAGCGCCGGCGGCGTCACCAACCTGGATGCGCTGCAGGTGACCGGCACGCGCGTGATCAACCGCGTGGACGTCTACTCCACCGAGACCTCGTTCAACATCAACCGCCAGGAAATCTCGCGGTTGCCGGTGGCGCAGGATCTGTCCGCCGTCGCGCTGATGGCACCGGGCGTGGTCGGAGGTAATTCGTCATTCGGCGGCCTGTCCTTCGCCGGTTCGTCGGTGGCCGAGAACGCAGTGTTCATCAACGGCCTCAACGTCACCGACATGTACACCCGGCGCGGCTTCAGCACCGCACCGTTCGCCTTCTTCAACGAGTTCCAGGTCAAGACCGGCGGCTACTCGGTCGAGTTCGGCCGCTCCACCGGCGGTGTCATCAATGCGGTCACCCGCTCGGGCAGCAACGAGTTCGAGGGCGGCGTGGAAGTGACCGCCGAGCCCAGCGCGTGGCGTGCCAGCGGGCGTGACCACTTCCACCGCGACGGCACCGCGCACTCCTACGGCAGCCGTGACAACAACTCGTTCTTCAAGACCAACGTCTGGGGTTCGGGCCCGATCATCAAGGACACGCTGTTCCTGTTCGCCATGTACGAGGACCGCGACGACCGCGGCCACAACACCTCGTCCGATGGCAGCACCTGGTTCAAGAACAATTCCGGCAACGGCTTCTGGGGCACCAAGCTGGACTGGAACATCAACGACAACCACAGCCTGGCGCTGCTGGCGTTCTCCGACGAGGGCGATGTCACCAACGCGTCGTATGGCTACGACTGGGATGACGACCGCATCGGCGACTGGGGCGGCGATTCGATCACCGAGACCGGCGGCCGCAACTGGTCGGCCACCTACACCGGCCACTTCGGACAGAACTTCACCGCCCGCGCCATGGTTGGCCAGAACAACCAGCGCGCCTTCACCAACTCCTCGCTGGACCAGGCCTGCAGCCCGGTGTTCACCGACAGCACCTACGGCCCGCGACTGGGCAAGCTGCAGGGGCTGCGTGCCGGCTGCCATCCCACCGGCACCGCCGTGGCCGAGCGCGATGACACCCGCGATGTCGCCCGCCTGGATTTCGAGTGGCAGCTGGGCGACCACCTGCTGCGCTTCGGCCTGGACCGCGAGCTGATGACCACCGACCAGTCGACCCGTTACCCGGGGCCGACGGCGCTGAGCTACACCGCCTACCTGGCGCGGCCCGGCGATGAAGTGTGGGACGGCGCCAACGCCTACGTGCCGGCCGGCGTCACCGAGATGCTGCGCGCACGCAACCGCCAGTCCGGCGGCACGTTCGAAACCGAGGCCAATGCCTTCTACCTGGAAGACATCTGGAACATCACCCCGAACCTGATGCTCAACCTCGGCATCCGCTGGGACCGCTTCGAAAACCGCACGGCCGAGGGCAAGGCGTTCATCAAGATGGACGACCTGTTCGCGCCGCGCGTCGGCTTCTCGTGGGACATGCGCGGCGATGGCAGCACCAAGCTGTTCGGCAACGCCGGCCGCTACTACCTGCCGGTCACCAACAACATCAACGTCAACTTCGCCGGCGGCCTCACCGACGAATACAGCTACTACGTGCTGGAAGGCTGGGAGCAGAAGGCTTCGCCGACCGGTTCGGCCTACATGGCGCCGATCATCGGCGCGCAGATCGGGCCGACCGATACCCGCATGAACACCGGTGGTGCCGACCTGCGCCAGAGCGTGGACCGCGACCTGAAGGCGGTCTACCAGGACGAGTACATCCTCGGCTTCCAGAACATGATCAACGCCGCCTGGTCGTGGGGCGTCAACGCGACCTATCGGCGCATGACCCGCGCGCTGGATGACATCCGCATCAACTACACCCCGTGCGGCCCGACGCCGAGCACGCTGTGGCCGATCGGCAACCCCGGCGAGAGCCTGACCCTGTGGGGCGACCAGAGCATCGGCTGCGCCACCGAAGGCTGGATCACCATCGACACCGCCAACAGCGGCTACCGCAAGGGCGGCAGCGGCGAGGTCATCGGCTATTCCAGGCCCAAGCGCACCTACAAGGGCCTGGAATTCCAGATCGACCGCGCCTGGGACGAGAAGTGGCTGTTCAACGCCTCCTACCTGTGGTCGCGCAGCGATGGCAACTTCGAAGGCCCGGTGAACTCCGATACAAATTACGGCGACACCGGCATGGTGCAGTACTGGGATCATCCGGCCACCAATGAACGCTACGGCGTGCTGTTCAACGACTTCCGCCACCAGATCAAGCTGCGTGCGGCCTATGCGCTGAACCAGCAGTGGTCGTTCGGCACCACCCTGCAGGTGCAGTCCGGCGGCCCGATCACCGCCTATGGCGTGATGTGGCCGAACGACACCATCGCCGGTGGCAGCACCTCCAGCGAAGGCAGTGGCGGTGGCACCGGCTGGCTGTGCGTGGCCAACTGCTCCGGGCCGTATGACCAGCGCCAGTTCGAGTACAGCCCACGCGGCGCGTTCGGTCGCCTGCCGTGGACCTGGACGATGGGCGCCAACGTAACCTGGCGCCTGCCGGTGGAGGGCATCGACCTGAGCGCGCGGCTGTCGGTGTACAACCTGACCAACAACCAGAAGACCATCAACGTGCACCAGCGCTACGAAGCACAGCCGGGCCAGTACCGTGAAGCGACCTTCGCCACGGGCACGCGCTGGCAGGCACCGCGCTACACGCAGCTGGTGGTGACGTGGAACTTCTGAGGCATGCCGCGCGGGTAGCGTCGGGGTTCCTGGCGCTGGCCGCCATGCCCGCGGTGGCGGCGGAATCGACGGACGTCGCCGCCATCGATGCCGATGTCGCGGCCGTGGTCGAGCACGCGCATCTGCCCGGGCTGGCCATGGCCGTGGTCGAGCAGGGAAGGGTGGTCTACCAGCACGCCGAAGGGGCGCGCGGGGATGGCGGCCGCATCGACGAGGACACGCTGTTCAAGATCGCGTCCAACAGCAAGGCGATGACCGCCGCGCTGCTGGCGCGCCTGGTGGAGCAGGGCAGGCTGCGCTGGGATGACCCGGTGCGCGGGCACCTGCCCGGCTTCACCATGCACGACCCGTGGGTGGGCGAGCACATGCAGGTGCGGGACCTGCTCATCCACAACAGTGGCCTCGGCCTGGGCGCAGGCGACCTGATGCTGTGGCCGGAGCCCAACGCCTATACCCGCGCGGACATCATCGCCGGCCTGGCCCACCTGAAACCGGTCAGCAGCTTCCGCAGCGGTTATGCCTACGACAACCTGATGTACGTCGTGGCCGGTGAAGTAGCCGCCGCTGCCGGTGGCAAGCCTTACGACCAGCTGATGCGCGAGCAGGTGTTCGCACCGCTCGGCATGGACCGCTGCCAGGTGGGTGCGTGGTCGGTGAAGCGCGTGGGCAACGTGGCCCAGCCGCATGCCTGGCGCGAAGGCCACAGCGTGGTGGTCAACGCCGATGGTGCGACCAGCCCCGATCTGACCTCGATGGCTGCGGGCGGCATCCGCTGTTCGCTGCGCGACATGACCCGGTGGATGCAGGTACTGCTGGACCCCGCGTTGGCGCCCGGTTGGCTGGGCAGCGACCAGCGGCGCACGCTGTGGACGCTGCACATGCCGATGCCGCTGGGCGAGCGCCAGCGCCGCTGGGATGACGCGCACTTCATGGGTTACGGCTATGGCTGGCGTGTTTCGGACATGGACGGGCAGTGGAAGGTGGCGCACACCGGCACCTTGTCCGGCATGTATTCCTCGCTTGCCCTGCTGCCGGACCGCAGGGTGGGCGTGGTGATGCTGATGAACGGCGAGGGCGAGGACGCACGCACGGTGCTGATGCAGTCGGCGCTGAAGCGCTTCACCGCTGCAGGCGCAGCGCCTCCGGCGATGGAGTACCTGGCAGAGCTGCGTGCCGACCAGGCCGAGCGTGCCGCCAGCGGAGGCGGGCGTCCGTCCACGGCGGGCGCGCTGCCGGTGGCGCGCGATGCCCTGCCGCAGTGGCAGGGCCGTTATCGCGATCCATGGCTGGGCCCGGCCTCGCTGTGCCCCGGCAAGGACGGCCTACGATTCAGCGTGGACAAATCGCCGAAGCTGCAGGCGCAGGTGATGCAGCTGCAGGGTCGCTGGCTGCTGCACTGGGATACGCTGGAGGCATCCGCGCAGGCATGGCTGCAGGCCGACGACGGTGCACCGCCCACGCTGCAGCTGCGCGCCCTCGATCCGGACATCGACTTCAGCTATGACTTCCAGGACCTGCATTTCACTCGTATTGGCGATTGCCCTGGCGGGCAGCACGCACGCCGCTGAGGCACCGCGCATCTCGCCGGCCACCGATGCGGCCAGCGCCGGTCTGCTGGAGATCCGCACGCTGGCCCCGCGCATCGAGCTGGACATCCGTTACGCCAGCGCCAACAACTTCACCGGCGCCCGCGTGCCGGGCTACGAGTCCTCGTCGTGCTACCTGCTGGCCCCGGTGGCGAAGGCACTGGCTGCAGTGGAAGGCGACCTGCGTGCCGACGGCTACGCGCTGCGCATCTACGACTGCTATCGCCCGGTGCGGTCGGTGCAGGCGTTCATGGCCTGGGTGCGGGATCCGCACGAGCAGTCGCGCAAGGCGCTGCAGTACCCGGACCTGGACAAGCCGCGGCTGCTGGCCGACGGCTACATCGCCGAGCGCTCGGGCCACAGCCGGGGCGCGACGGTGGACCTGGGGCTGCTGGATTGCCGGGCGGGGACGTGCGTGGTGATGGACATGGGCACGGATTTTGATTCCTTCGGCGTGCGTGCGCATACCGATGCGGCGGGGCTGACGGCGGTGCAGCGTGAGAACCGGCAGCGGTTGCTGCGGGCGATGGCGCGGCGCGGGTTTGCCAACTACCCGCAGGAGTGGTGGCACTACACGCTGCAGCCGGAGCCGGATGCAGGGACGGCCTACGATTTTCCCGTGAGGTGAGGGTTTTTCTTGCAGGGCTTGCAGCCCTGCACCTGCTTCAAGCCACGTCAACGTCAACGTCAAATGCATGCATTCCGTGGGTTGGCGGGGTGGGTCCGGTTGAGGGGGACGCCGTAAATACGTCCATGTAGGCTTGGTCGCGGCTTGCT
>NZ_JAMOKY010000045.1:0-29544 GCF_024499815.1 Stenotrophomonas testudinis
TCCTGCCCAACCCGCCCGAGGCATGCCTCGGGCCCATGCCGCTCACACCCCCTCAACCGGACCCACCCCGCCTTCGAAAGTTTAATGCGATCTTCCAGAGCACGGGGTCGGATCCCGTTGCTCCGCAACGGGTTCTGACCCCAGATGAATATCGATATCTGGCAGAAAAATCGTGTCGACCAAGGTCGACACCTACCAACAGCCGCGCGTTCCAACAATCGCCGTTACCAACAGCGCGCGGAATCTGTCAGAGGCGGGGCGGTGTGGGTGGGCAGGACCGTTGGCGCCATGGATGGCGCCATCGAGCCCCCAGGGATGGGTTTACGGCGTGTCCTGACCACCCACACCGCCCCGCCATCCCACGGAATGCCGCTCCGGCTTTTGACGTTGATGTTGCCGTTGCATTGAGCAGGTGCAGTGCTGCAAGCCCTGCCGAAAACCCCCTTGGGCGTAGAATGCGGGCATGAGCGAATCCCTCGACAACCACTTGCTCCACGGCCGTCGCCAGCGCCCCGACGGGCCCTCGCCGATCGACGTCATCTCCGTCCAGTCGCAGCTCGTCTACGGCCACGCCGGCAACAGCGCCGCCGCCCCACCGATGCGCGCCCTCGGCGTGCGCGTGGCGGAAATCCCGACCGTCCTGCTCAGCAATGCGCCGTTCTACGACACCACCCGCGGCCGCGTGCTGCCCGCTGACTGGTTCGCCGACCTGCTGCTCGGCACCCGCGAGCGCGGCCTGCCGCAGCGGGCGAAAATGCTGGTCTCCGGCTACTTCGGCAGCGCCGCCAACGGTGCTGTCTTCGCCGACTGGATGGACGAGATCCTGCCGGCCTGTCCGCAGCTGCGTTACTGCCTGGACCCGGTGATCGGTGACACCCACACCGGCCCCTATGTGGAGCCCGGGCTGGAAGCGATCTTCGCCGAGCGCCTGCTGCCGCATGCCTGGCTGGTTACGCCCAACGCATTTGAACTCAATCGCCTGACCGGCATGCCGGCGCTGGCCGAGGCTGATGCCATCGCCGCCGCGCGCGCGCTGCTGGCGCGTGGCCCGCAGTGGGTGATCGCGCACAGCGTGGGCGGCAACCCCGGCGAACTGGTGACACTGGCCGTTGGGCGCGAGGAAATCTGGCGCTGGACCTCGCCGCTGCTGCCCGTGGATGTGGCCGGCACCGGTGATGTGCTGATGTCGCTGGTGGTGTCCTTCCTGCTGCGCGGCGAGACGATGCAGCAGGCCATTTCGCGCGCCATCGCCGGTACCCATGCCGCGCTGGAAGCCACCCTGGCCAACGGCTTCGAGGAGTTCGACGTGATCGCTGCCGCGCCTGCTGCGCTGGCGGAGGCCACCCGCTTCCACGCCGAACGCGTGGCATGAGCGGGCTGCAGACGCGCACGCCGCGCACGCCGCGCACGGTCGGCATCGTTGGCAGTGCCGGCGCCTACGGGCGCTGGCTGGCCCGCTTCTTCCAGCAGCACATGCAGCTGCAGGTGATCGGCCATGATCCGGCCGATGCGGCCTCGCATACGCCCGAGCAGCTGCTGGCGCAGGCCGATGTGCTGGTGTTTTCGGCACCGATCCGGCACACGCCGGCGCTGATCGCCGACTACGTGCAGCAGTCGGCCGGCCGCGAACACGGCCGCCTGTGGCTGGACGTCACCTCGGTGAAGGATGCGCCGGTGCAGGCGATGCTGGCCTCGCAGGCCGAAGTGGTCGGCCTGCACCCGATGACCGCGCCGCCGAAGGCACCGACCCTGAAGGGCCGGGTGATGGTGGTCTGCGAGGCGCGGCTGCAGCACTGGCGACCGTGGGTCGACAGCCTCTGCGCGGCCCTGCAGGCCGAGTGCGTGTGCGCCACGCCCCAGCACCACGATCAGATGATGGCGCTGGTGCAGGCGATGGTGCATGCCACCCACCTGGCGCAGGCCGGCGTGCTGCGCGAGTACCAGCCGCAGCTGGGCGATCTGGCCGCGATGATGCCGTACCGCTCGGCCTCGTTCGAACTGGATACGGCGATCATCTCGCGCATCCTGTCGTTGAACCCGGCGATCTACGAAGACATCCAGTTCGGCAACCCCTACGTGGCGCCGATGCTGGATCGTCTGGTCGGCCAGCTGCAGGCACTGCAGGCGCAGGTCGGGCAGGGCGACGACACGGCGCGTAACTGGTTCCGCGAGCAGCTGCTGGCCGCCAACCACGACGCCTTTGGTGAGCCCGCGCTGGCCGCGGGCAACTACACCTTCGAGCGCGTGGGCTACCTGCTGGCCGACCTGACCGAGCGCAACGCCTTGTCGGTGCACCTGCCGGAGGATCGGCCGGGTTCGCTGCGCGAGCTGCTGCACGTGTTCGAGCAGCACAGCATCAGCCTGGCCTCGATCCACTCCTCGCGTACACCGGGCGGCGAGGTGCATTTCCGTATCGGTTTCGTGGCGGGCAGCGATCCGCTGGCCATCGCGCGGGCGGCGGTGGCCGTCGATGCCAGCGGCATCGGCCGGGTGCTGGGGCAGGCCTAGTCATCCACAGGCGGTGTGGATGATTTCTGAGCAAACGTGTGGATAACCGCGCGCAGCCCTTGGCAGGCAAGGCTGTCAAGATGATTGGTGAAAAATTGACCACGTCAATTTCGGTATCGCCGGGCCATGCCGGGCGGGCGGACCGTGTCGACCAGGGTCGACACCTACCAGAGCGGGTCAGCGCGAAATCCGGTTGCGCCGGGCCATGCCCGGCGAACCTCAGATCGTCAACCGCAGCTCGCCGCCACTGGTGGTGAACTCGCGGCCATTGCGGACCAGGTGGCGACCGTCATCCAGTTCATAGCGCGGGCTGGTCTCCACCTTCTGGCCGCTACCGCTGGCATCGGGCTTGAACTCGATGATGATGTGGCTTTCGCCATTGGCGTCGACTGCAGGGAACTGACGGAACGACATCGTGCACCTCCTTCAGCGGATCCTTCGGTTTCGCCGCCAGCTTGGGCCGGCCGGTGTTAGCCGGCCGTCAATCAATCCACGAACTGCAACCGCGCCAGCTCTGCATACAGTCCACCTTCAGCCAGCAGCTGTGCATGCGTGCCTTCGGCGACGATGCGGCCCTGGTCCATCACTACGATGCGGTCGGCCTTGAGTACGGTCGCCAGGCGATGGGCGATCACCACGGTGGTGCGCCCGGCCATCAGCCGTTCCAGTGCCTGCTGCACGCTGTGCTCACTCTGCGCATCCAGGGCGCTGGTGGCCTCGTCCAGCAGCAGGATGGGCGAATCCTTCAGCAGGGCGCGGGCAATCGCCACGCGCTGCTGCTGGCCGCCGGACAGGCGCGCGCCGCGCTCGCCCAGCTCGCTGTCGTAGCCCTGCGGCAGGGCGCGCAGGAAGCCGTCGGCTTCGGCAGCACGCGCCGCGGCTTCCACCACGGCATCGCTGGCCTGCAGGCGGCCGTAGCGGATGTTGTCGCGCGCACTGGTGGCGAACAGGGTCGGCTGCTGCGGCACCAGCGCAAGCTGCGCACGCAGGTCGGCCGGATCGACTTCGCGCACGTCGTGGCCGTCCACGCAGATGCGGCCGCTGGCCGGATCATGGAAGCGCAGCAGCAGCGACAGCACCGTGCTCTTGCCGGCACCGGACGGGCCGACCAGGGCCACGGTCTCGCCGGGACGCACGTTCAGGCTGAAGTGGTCCAGCGCCGGCTGGTCCGGCCGCTGCGGGTAGTGGAACACCACGTCGTCGAACTGGATCTGCCCCTGCAGCGGTTGCGGCAGCGCATGCGGCTGTGCGGGTGCACGGATCTCGATGTCTTCCTGCAGCAGCTCACCGATGCGGCCCATGCCGCCGGCCGCGCGCTGCAGTTCGTTCCAGACTTCGGCCAGCGCGCCCACCGAGCCGCCGCCGATCAGTGCGTACAGCACGAACTGGCCGAGGGTGCCGGCACTAAGGCGGCCATCGATGACATCGTGCGCACCCAGCCAGAGCACGCCGACGATGGCGCCGAACACCAGCAGGATGGCGCTGGCGGTGACCAGCGACTGCGCGCCGATGCGACGGCGCGCGGCAGTGATGGCATCGCCGAGCGCGTGGTCGAAGCGACCGCGCTCGTAAGGCTCGCGGGCATGTGCCTGCACGGTGCGCACCGCACCCAGGGTCTCGCTGGCCAGGCTGTTGGCATCGGCGATGCGGTCCTGGCTGTTGCGCGCGACCACGCGCAGCTTGCGCGCGCCGATGATGATCGGCAGCACCGCCAGCGGGATGCCCAGCAGCGACCACGCCGCCAGCCGCGGGCTGGTGACGAACAGCATGGCCAGGCTGCCGACCACGGTCACGCTGCTGCGCAGGGCCACCGACATGGTCGAGCCGACCACGCTGCGCAGCAGTTCGGTATCGGCGGTCAGGCGCGAAACCAGTTCGCCACTGCGGCTGCGGTCATGGAAGCCGGCGCCGAGCTGGATCAGGTGTGCGTACAGCTGGCTGCGCAGGTCGGCGACGACCTTTTCGCCCAGCAGCGACACGAAGTAGAAGCGCGCGGCGGTGCCCAGCGCCATCACCACCGCCACCAGCATCAGCAGGGCGAACGCGCGGTTGATCTGGCCGCCGCTGCTGAAGCCGTGGTCGATCATCTGCTTGACCGCCGGCGGCAGGCTCAGCGTGGCCGCCGAGGAGACCGCCAGGGCCAGCAGCCAGGCGGTGAACAACCCGCTGTGGCGGCGCACGAACGGCCACAGCGTACGCAGGCTGCCCAGGCGACGCAGCGGCGGGGTTGAAGCGGACGTCTCGTCCTTGTCAGTCATCCTGGTCGTCATCTTCTATGCGGATACGGTCACGGGTGGCGTCGCGCAGGCGGATTTTCAATGCGTCGACCTGGTCGGCAGGCAATTCCACCCGCAGGCGCACACCGTTGGCATCGAACTGTTCATCGCGCTTTTCTGCGGCGAAGGCGGGCAGGGCGGCGTGCAGGGTGCCCAGATCCTCGAAGCCGGCCAGCAGCTGCAGGCGCGCCATCGCCACCAGCGGCAGGCGTGGCGCGGTGCGCAGGCACTCGGCGGCGGTGCCACCGTAGGCGCGCACGAGGCCGCCGGCACCCAGCTTGATGCCGCCATACCAGCGGGTCACCACCACCACCACGCGGTCGAAGCCCTGGCCATCGATGGCCGCCAGGATCGGCCGGCCGGCGGTGCCTGCGGGCTCGCCATCATCGCTGGAACGGTAATCCTGGCCGTGCCGGTAGGCCCAGCAGTTGTGGGTGGCATCGGCCACGGCCACCTGCTGCAGGAACGCCAGTGCCCCCGCGCCGCTGTCGATGGGCGCGGCGTGGGCGGTGAAGCGGCTGTGCTTGATGTCCAGCGTATGGCTGACGGGCTGGGCGAGGGTATCGGGCATTCCCACCATTCTACGGGGTCGGCGCGGGCCTGCCTCAGTCGTCCAGCAGCGGGCGCAGGTCCTTGGGCAGGCGCGCTTCGGGATACAGCTGCAGGTAGCGCTCCAGGCTGGCACGGGCCAGGTCGCGCTGGCCGTTGTCGCGGCGCTGGCGGATCTTCTGCAGCCACTGTCGGCGCGGCAGCGAGGCGTCGGCGGCTACTTCGGCGTTCACTGCCGTGGCACTGAGCGCGGCATCGCTGGACCGGCGCAGCATCACCCCCGGTGCACTGGACGGTGCGGTGGCATTGGTCTTGGATGCCGCCGGTGCCGTACGGCGCTGGCTGCGAACCGCGTCGGCGCTGGCCGCAGCTGCGCCCTGGATCGAATCCATTTCCATTGCAGCCGGGGCCGGCGCCGAGTAGGCGGCCGGCGCTGGCGGCGCTGCGGCGGGTGCGGGGGCAGCAGGCGCTGGCGGTGCGAAGACGGCCTCTACAGCGGGCTCGGCAGGCCGGCTGCGTGCGGCCATGCGCGGTGCGGGTTCGGCCGCTGGCGGGGCTGCCTGCGCTTCGGGTGCACGTGCAATGACAGCCTTGGCAGACGGCTCCGCTGCCGCAGGCGCCGTTTGCGGTGCAGGCAGCGGCGAAGGCGGCGGTGGGGGCGCGCGCTCTGCCGCGGTGGACAGCGGCTGCGGCGCCTGGGTATCGGATGCTGCACGTTCGTCGGGCACGGGTGCGGCGACGGTCTGTGCTTCCTGTGCCGGCACGACCGGCGGCTCCGGCCGCATCTGCCAGGCGATGCCGACCGCAAACACCATCGAGGCGGCGATGCCGAACACCGCCGGCCAGCGCGGCCGCGACCGGCGCACGCGCACGCTCGACGGCGGGGCGGTGTCGGCTGCTGCGGGTGCGTTCCCGGCAGCAGCGTCTCCGGCAGGCGTGGACACCGACGCGCGCGCGGCCGCCAGGATCGCCGCGTCCAGCGCAGCGGGCGGGGCCTGGTCGTGGCGGCGGCCGATCAGGCCGGCCAGCGCGCGTTCTTCAGGCGACAGGGGGTCGTCTCGGTTCATGCCTTCAGTCCCGCACGCAGCTTGTCCATCGCATAGCGCAGCCGCGATTTCACCGTTTCCCGGCCGACGCCGGTGATCTGGCCGATTTCCTCCAGGCTCAGTTCCTGTTCCAACCGCAGCTGCAGCACAACGCGCTGCTCGGGCGGCAGGTCGTCCATCGCCAGCTGGATGCGCCGGCGCTGCTCGAATTCAGACAGTTCAGCTTCCGGGGTCTGCCCGTCTTCCAGCGCGGCCAGGCGCAGATCGGCATCGGCCGGCGCGGCAGGGCGGTGGCGGGCAGCACGCCAGTGGTCATTCAGACGGTTGTGCGCGATGCGGAACAGCCACGTGCTGAATGCGGCATCGGGCTGCCAACCGGCGCGCGCGCTGATCACCCGCTGCCAGACGTCCTGGAAGATCTCCTCGGCCAGCGCGGTGTCGCGCAGCTGCCGCAGCAGGAAGCCGAACAGGCGCTTGCGATGGCGCGCGTACAGGCTTTCGAACGCCTGCAGGTCGCCGCCGGCCCAGGCCAGCATCAGCGCTTCATCGGTTGGCAGGGCGGTCGCTTCCACGGCAGACAGGGTAAGGCCTGCAGGCGGTGGCGCATAGCCGGTGGCGGGGGCGGGCAGGGCGCAGTTCACGGCGATCCGTGGGTGGGGGGCCACATGAACAACGCCTGGAGGCACGAAACGGGGTTCGCGGGCTTCCATTGCCCCCCCGGTGCCGCGTTATGCTCGCGCACTCAGGGGAGGCGACGCAGTAGCGGCGCCAAGAGAACGTCATTTTGTCCACGCAAGCCGACCGTGTGTCATCGCTGTCACCTCACGAGGCCGTCTTGAGCACGGCGCTGGTGCGCGCGCTGCATGCGCTGCTGCCGGACACCGCGCTCGTGCGGGTGGGCTGGGACGACCCGCAGCTGGGCCGTGGCCAGGACAGCTGGCCGCGGGGCGCCAGCGAAGCCGAGCTCGACTGGGACCAGACGATCTGGGAGCACACCGTCTGGGAGCAGGCTGCCTGGGAGCACGACGGCGCGCAGCTGTCGCTGCGGGTGCGCGGCGGCTCGCCCTCGGAGGCCTGGTGGGGGGTGTCGCGGCAGGCGATGGAGCTGGCTCTGCAGCGTGGCCGCCAGGCGGGACAGATCCGTGCGCTGGAGCAGGCTGAACGGCTTCAGCAGGCGCTGTTCCAGATCGCCGATCTGGCCGGTGCCGACCTGGAGATGGGCGAGATGCTGCGCCACGTGCACGGCGTGCTCGGTTCGCTGATGTACGCGGAGAACTGCTACATCGTCGAGTACGACGATGTGCGCGACCAGATGCGCTTCCTGTATTTCGCCGACCAGGTGGATGAGTTCGTGGCCGACCCCACGATCAGCTACGACGCCGGGCAGATGCCGCGCAGCCTGACCGTGGCGCTGCTGCGCCATGGCAAGCCGCTCAGTGGCCCGTCGCGCGAGCTGCTGGCCTATGCCGAGGAAGAGCACGATCCCGAGCGCGGCCCGGAAAGCCTGGACTGGCTGGGTGTGCCGATGCTGCGCGATGGCCGCGTCTGTGGCGCCATCGTGGTGCAGAGTTACGAACAGGCTGCGCTGTACGGCGAGGCCGAGCGCGCACTGCTGGGCTTCGTCGCCCAGCACGTGCAGACCGCGATGGACCGGCGCCAGGCGCAGGTGCGGCTGGAACAGCAGGTGGAACGGCGCACACTGGAACTGCAGCGCGCCAACCGCAGCCTGCAGGACGAAGTGGCCGAGCGCCGCCGTGGCGAGCAGCTGCAGACCGCCCTCTACAACATCGCCGAAATGGCCATGTCGGCCGACAGCCTGGCCCAGTTCTACGGCCAGGTGCACGGGGTGGTGGGCCGGTTGCTGGACGCGCGCAATTTCTACATCGCCCTGGTCAACGCACGTGGCGACGGCCTGGAATTCGTCTACTCGGTGGACGAGCACAACAGCTCGCGGGCACCGCGTGCCTTCAGCCGCGGCCTGACCGAATACGTGGTGCGCCACCGGCGCCCGCTGCTGGCCTCGCGGGCGCAGATCGACGCGCTGCTGGCCACCGGCGAAGTGCGTGAATCCGGTGCGCGCTCGCACTGCTGGCTTGGCGTGCCGCTGCTGCGCGACGACGAGGTGGTCGGCGCGATCGTGGTGCAGAGCTACACCGACCAGATCGCCTTCAGCGTGCACGACCAGCGCCTGCTGACCTTCGTGGCGCAGAACATCGGCACCGGCCTGGCCCGCCAGCGCGACCAGCAGCAGCTGCGTTCGGCGCATGCCGAGCTGGAAAAGCGCGTGGAAGAGCGCACCCGCGAGCTGGGCGAAGTGAACGACAAGCTGCTGGGACAGATTGCCGAGCGCCTGCGCGCCGAGCAGCGCCTGACCCACCAGGCCATGCACGATGCGCTGACCGGCCTGCCCAATCGCCTGCACCTGCTGGACCGCCTGCAGGACGCGCTGGCCCTGGCCCGCCGCGAAGGTGGCCCGGTGTTCGCGATGCTGTTCCTGGACCTGGACCGCTTCAAGCTGGTCAACGACAGCATCGGCCACGCCGCCGGCGACCGCATGCTGGTGGAAGTGGCCAAGCGCATCGTGTCCATGGCAGGCGACGGCGACGTGGTCGCGCGCCTGGGCGGTGATGAATTCGCGGTGCTGCTGCAGTGCCCGCAGGGCCTGGGCCAGGCGCTGGATTTCGGCCAGCGTCTGCTGCTGGCCCTGCAGGAATCGATGTGGATCGCCGGGCGCGAGCTGTTCCCCTCCGGCAGCCTCGGCATCGCCCTGTGGAACCCGCATTACCGCACCGGCGAAGAGCTGCTGCGCGATGCCGACGCGGCGATGTACCGGGCCAAGGCCCAGGGCCATGACCGCTGCGCGATCTTCGACGAGGACATGCGCGAGCAGGCGATGCGCAGCCTGGACCTGGAAGCGGACCTGCGGCGGGCGATCAACAACCGCGATTTCGTGCCGTTCTACCAGCCGATCGTGCGCCTGTCCGACGGCGAGGTGGTCGGCCACGAGGCACTGCTACGCTGGCAGCATGAGCGCCGCGGCCTGCTGCTGCCCGGCGCCTTCCTGGAACTGGGCGAGGATAGCGGTCTGATCGAGCAGGTCGACTGGCTGATCTACGAGCAGGTCATCGCCGGGCTGGCCGATGGTGGTCGTGGCTATGTGTCGGTGAACGTGTCACCGCGCCACTTCCGCTCGGCCGATTTCAGCAAGCGCCTGTTCGGCCTGCTGGAAGCCAACGATGCCGACCCGCAGCGGCTGCGCCTGGAAATCACCGAAGTGGCGCTGCTGGACGATGGCCCGCACACGCTGCGCATCCTCAAGGGGCTGCGCGAGCGTGGCATCCAGGTGCAGCTGGATGATTTCGGCACCGGCTTCTCGGCGCTGTCCTACCTGCATCGGTTCCCGATCAGCACGCTGAAGATCGACCAGAGCTTCATCGCCGGCCTGCATGGCCCGGAGGCGCAGAGCACGCGCGCGCTGGTGGAAGGCGTGCTGTCGCTGGCGCGCACGCTGGGCATCGAAACCATCGGCGAGGGCATCGAGACCGAAGCCCAGCAGCAGAGCCTGTTCGAGTTGGGCTGCGACTACGGCCAGGGCTACCTGCTGGGGCGGCCGGCACCGTGGACGCGCGCGGTGGCCTGAGCCACCGCGCAGGTCCGGCGACTCAGCGCAGCGCGGCGCGGCGCTTCTCGTCGATCCACTTCGAGGCCTGGGCCGGCTCGTACGCCTGCATCCAGGCCAGCATCTCGTCGATGTCCGAGCCGTACCACAGGTCCTGGCGCTGTTCCGGGTGCAGGAAGCGCTCTTCCACCATGCGGTCGATCATGCCGATCAGCGGAGCGTAGAAGCCGTCCACGTCGAGGAAGGCGCAGGGCTTGTTGCCGATGCCGAGCTGGCGCCAGGTGAGCATCTCGAAGATCTCTTCCATGGTGCCGAAGCCGCCGGGCAGGGCGACGAAGCCGTCGGACAGATCGAACATGCGCGACTTGCGCTCATGCATCGAACCGACGATCTCCAGTTGGGTCAGGCCGCGGTGGGCCACTTCCCAGTCGGCCAGCTGGCGCGGGATGACGCCGGTCACCTCACCGCCGGCGGCGAGAACGGCGTTGGCAACGGTACCCATCAGGCCGACGTTGCCGCCGCCGTAGACCAGGCGCATGCCATCGCGGGCGATGCGGTCGCCCAGCGCCATGGCGCGTTCGGTGTAGACCGGCTTGCTGCCAGCGTTGGAGCCACAGTAGACGCAGAGGGACTTCATGGGGGATTCCTGTCTCTTGGTGCGGAAACGAAAACGCCCCGCCGGCAACCGGGTCAGCGGTCGCGGGCGGGGTGTTGGTCGATTATGACGCGTTGGCGCGGGTTACGCGGCGGCGGCCTGCTCACGGCGCGGGCCTTCACGCAGGGCGCGGCCGACCAGGCCCACCAGCAGGTCCAGCTCGTCGCTGTCCATGCCGAAGTGCGGGGTGAAGCGCAGCGAGTTCTCGCCACCGTGGATCACGTTGATGCCGTGCTGGCGCAGCCATTCCTCGGTGGAACCGGCGCCATAGCACTTGAACTGCGGGGCCAGCTCGCAGGAGAACAGCAGGCCGGTGCCCTGCACCTTGGTGATCAGCCCGCCCAGCTCGCTCTTCAGCTGTTCCAGCTTGCGCACGGCCTCGGCGCCGCGTTCGGCGATGTTGGCGCGCACCTGCGGGGTCAGCTGGGCCAGGGTGGCGCAGGCCACGTCCAGCGCACGCGGGTTGCTGGTCATGGTGTTGCCGTAGATGCCCTTGCGGTACAGCTGCGCGGCATGCTCGGTCACCGCCAGCACCGACAGCGGGTACTGCGCGGCGTTGAGCGCCTTGGAATAGGTCTCCATGTCCGGCGGGTCCAGGCCTTCGAAGCCCGGGTAATCCACTACCGACAGCACGCCGTGGGCCCGCAGGCCGGCCTGGATCGAATCGAGTAGCAGCAGGCTGCCGTGGGCGCGGGTCAGCTCGCGGGCCACCGCATAGAACGCCGGCGGCACCGAACGGCCCGGGTCACCTTCGCCCATCACCGGCTCCAGGAACACCGCTTCGATGAACCACTGGTTGCGCTCGGCATCTTCGAACACCTTGCGCAGGCCGGCCTCGTCATACGGCGCGACGGTGATCACCGAATCCTCGCCGCGGTAGCTGGCCAGATGCTGCTGGTAGCTCTTGCGGCTGGAATCGGAATACAGCGCCGGACGATCGGTGCGGCCGTGGAAGCTGCCCTTGATCACCACGCGCTTGATGGCGGCGCCGGCATGGCGCGCGCCCGGGTCGGTCTGCAGCTTGGCGTTGACGTCGGCGATGCGCGCGGCCAGGCCGACCGCTTCCGAACCGGAGTTCAGGCACATGAAGCGGGCGAACGGGCAGCCGCCGCGGCGGTGGCCGATCTCCGTGCGCAGGGCGGTGATGAAGCGCTGCTGCGACAGGCTCGGGGTCATGATGTTGGCCATCACCTGCGGGCGCGACATCGCCTCAAGCACGGCATCAGGGGTGTGGCCGAAGCCGAGCATGCCGTAGCCGCCCGCGTCGTACAGCACCGCGCCCTTCAGGGTGACCACCCACGGGCCGCGTGCGGCCAGCGCCACGTACGGGGTCACCGCGTCATCGGCATAGAAATTGACGAAGCCGTCCTGCATCGCATCGATCTGCGCCTGCTCGTCCTGCGCCAGCAGCGGCCCCAGCTCCTGCTGCACGCGCGCGAACTCGGCGGCGGCGGCGTCCACCGCGGCAACCAGCTGCGGGTGGCGGGCGGACAGTGCGGTCAGGGTGGCATCGTCCAGGCCCGTGGTGAGGCGGGTGCCGGGCTGGGCGCGGAGGGGGGCGAGGCGTTCGATGAAGCTCATTGCAGATCTCCTGAAACGTTGGGTCGCACGGGCCTTCAAACGCAAAACGCGCGTCATCACGCGCGCTTGGGGCGGACTCGTGCTGCGGACTTCCTTCCCGATGCTAGCACTTGTTTTTTTGCGCGATAACCCCGCAGAAACCTGCTGCATAGCAGCATATTGCCCGACGTTAGGCACGAAGCACGCCGGCTCGCAGGCGCTGGACGTACAATGCGCGCCATTGTCGACCTGTTGCCGATCACTGCCTTGAAGAAGTCCGATTTCCACTACGACCTGCCGGCCGAACTGATTGCCCAGGCGCCCCTGGCCGAACGCTCGGCCAGCCGCCTGATGCTGGTCCCGCCGGCACCGGCCGTCTTCACCGATTTGCAGGTGCGCGACCTGCCGTCGCTGCTGCAGCCGGGCGACCTGATGGTGTTCAACGACACCCGGGTGATCCCGGCGCGCCTGTTCGGGCAGAAGGCCAGCGGTGGCCGCGTGGAGATCCTGATCGAGCGCCTGCTCGGCGCCCAGCAGGCCCGTGCCCAGGTCGGTGCCAGCAAGTCGCCCAAGGCCGGCAGCCGCATCGCCCTGGACGCCGGTGGCGAGGCCGAGGTGCTGGGCCGCGACGGCGAGTTCTACGTGCTGCAGTTCCACGTGCCCGAGTCGCTGGAGCAGTGGCTGCTGCACGCCGGCCGCCTGCCGCTGCCGCCGTACATCCAGCGCGAGCCGGGCCTGGACGACCGCGAGCGCTACCAGACCGTGTTCGCCCGTGAAGTGGGCGCGGTGGCCGCACCGACGGCCGGCCTGCACTTCGACGAGCCGCTGCTGGCGGCGCTGAAGGCCAAGGGCGTGGACTTCGGCCACGTTACCCTGCACGTCGGTGCGGGCACCTTCCAGCCGGTGCGCGCCGATGACCTGAAGGATCACGTGATGCACCGCGAGTGGCTGAACGTGGGTGCCGAGCTGGTCCAGCAGGTACGCCGTACCCGTGAAGCGGGCGGCCGGGTGATCGGCGTGGGCACCACCGTGGTGCGCGCGCTGGAAAGCGCGATGCGCGAAGGCGAGCTGCTGCCGTTTGCCGGCGAGACCCAGATCTTCATCACCCCGGGCTACCGCATCCGCAGCGTCGACGCGATGGTGACCAACTTCCACCTGCCGGAAAGCACGCTGCTGATGATGATCTCGGCCTTCGCCGGCAAAGAGCGGGTGTTCGAGGCCTACCAGCACGCCATCGAGCAGCGCTACCGGTTCTTCAGCTACGGCGACGCGATGCTGCTGTTCCCGCAGGCGGGCTGAGGCGCCAGCACGCGCTTGCGGGGGGCGCACCGTTGGTGTGCACTTGCGGGCAATCCGCCGGGCATGGCCCGGCGCTACCGGAGCAGGAAAGGTGGTTTTGGGAGACAATAGGCGACTATTTGCCCGAATGACCGCTCCATGTCCCGATTGCAGTTCCAGCTCCAGACCCGTGATGGCCGCGCCCGCCGTGGCCGCCTGACCTTCCCGCGTGGCACGGTGGAAACGCCGGCCTTCATGCCCGTGGGGACCTATGGCTCGGTCAAGGGCATCCTGCCGGACCAGGTGCGCGCGCTGGGCGCCGAGATCATCCTCGGCAATACCTTCCACCTGTACCTGCGGCCGGGCCTGGACATCATCGCCGACCACGGCGGCCTGCACGGCTTCTGCCAGTGGGACGGCCCGATCCTGACCGACTCCGGCGGCTTCCAGGTGTTCTCGCTGGCCCACCGCCGCAAGATCACCGAGCAGGGCGTGACCTTCGCCTCGCCCACCGACGGTGCCCGCGTGTTCCTGGGCCCGGAAGAGAGCATGAAGATCCAGAAGGTGCTCGATTCGGACGTGGTGATGATCTTCGACGAGTGCACCCCGTATCCGGCCACCGAGGATGTCGCCCGCCGTTCGATGGAGCTGAGCCTGCGCTGGGCGCAGCGCAGCCGCAACGCGCATGACGAGCTGGGCAACGACGCGGCGCTGTTCGGCATCGTCCAGGGCGGCGTGCATACCGACCTGCGCAGCCGCTCGGCCGAGGCCCTGCAGGCGATCGGCTTCGACGGCTATGCCATCGGCGGCCTGGCCGTGGGCGAGCCGGAGCACGAGCGCAACGCCATGCTCGACCACCTGGACCCGGAGCTGCCGGGCGACCGGCCGCGCTACCTGATGGGCGTGGGCCGGCCGGAAGACCTGGTCGAGGGCGTGGCCCGTGGCGTGGACATGTTCGATTGCGTGATGCCGACCCGCAATGCCCGCAACGGCCACTATTTCACCTCGTTCGGCACCGTACGCATCCGCAACTCGCAGTATGCGCGCGACATGGACCCGATCGAGCCGGGCTGCGGCTGCGTGGCCTGCAGCGGCGGCTACACCCGCTCGTACCTGCGCCACCTGGACCGCTGCAACGAGATGCTGGCGCCGATGCTGGGCACGCTGCACAACCTGTTCTACTACGAGAAACTGATGGCCGACATCCGCGCGGCCATCGAGGTGGGAACCTTCCATGCCTTCCGCGAGTCCTTCTACGCAGCACGCGGGGCGGCTCCGCCGCCCCTGTAACACCGCCGCACCCCTGGCGAACGGCCCAAGGACGAATGTCCGGGGCCGTGGCATACTTCAAGGCTGACCCAGATCCGCGGTCGACACCCTGCGCCCGTCAAACGGGCCTGAGCGCCGCCCAACCAAAGGACCAACGATGAACCTGCTTGCTTTCCTGATTCCCGCCGCCCACGCCCAGGCCGCCGGCGGCCAACCGCAGGGCATGGGCCTGACCACGCTGCTGTTCCCGATCATCCTGATCGCCATCATGTATTTCCTGATGATCCGCCCGCAGATGAAGCGGCAGAAGGAGCACAAGGCCATGCTGGAGAAGATCAAGCGCGGTGACGAAGTGCTGACCAACGGCGGCATCGCCGGTGTGGTCACCGACATCGGCGACAATTTCATCACCATCGAAGTGGCTGACAACGTGCGCATCCGCGTGCAGAAGGGCGCTGTCGGCAACGTGCTGCCGGCCGGTACCCTGAAGTCGGCCCAGTAAGCCACTCCCTTTCCGATGCACAACCGCGGCGCCGGGGATGGCGCCGCGCGGGACCCAAGCAATGCTCGAATTTCCACGCTGGAAGTACGTCGTCATCCTGATCGTACTGGCGCTCAGTGCCCTGTACGCGCTGCCCAACATCTACCAGAAGGACCCCGCCGTCCAGATCACCGCCAACCGTGGCGGTACGGTCGACGACGCGCTGCGCGACCGTGTGCTGGCCGACCTGAAGAAGGCCGGTGTCGCCACGATCGGCGCCGAGAAGGAAGGGGAAAGCCTGATCGTCCGCCTGCCGGACCTGAAGGCCCAGTCCGCTGCCAGCGATGCGCTGCGTGACACCGTCGGCGAGAACTACACGGTGGCCCTGAACCTGGCCTCGACCGTGCCGGACTGGCTGGCCAAGCTGGGCGGTCGCCCGATGGTGCTGGGCCTGGACCTGCAGGGCGGCGTGCACTTCGTGCTGCAGGTCGACCAGAAGGCTGCGCTGGACAAGCGCCTGGACGCCTACACCGAAGACGTGCGCAGCACCCTGCGTGACGCGCGCATTCCGTACCAGTCGGTCGAACGCCGCGCTGACAACACCATCGTGGCCAACCTGAGCCCGTCGGCCGGTGACGATGCCGCTGCCAACGCCCGCACGGCGCTGGTCAAGTCGCAGCCGACCCTGGGTTACGACGTCAGTGGCAGCCGCATCACGGTGACCATCCCGGACACCGAGATCTCGCAGATCGCCAACGGCGCCATCGAGCAGAACATCAACACCCTGCGCAACCGCGTGAACCAGCTGGGCGTGGCCGAGCCGATCATCCAGCGCCAGGGTGCCGACCGCGTGGTCGTGCAGCTGCCCGGCGTGCAGGACACCGCCGAAGCCAAGCGCATGATCGGTGCCACCGCCACCCTGGAATACCGTGCGGTGGTCGAGGGCAATGCGCAGGACGCCATCGCCTCCGGTCGCATCCCGCCGGAAGCCAAGGTGTACCAGCAGCGTGATGGCCGTGGCCCGATCCTGCTGAACAAGCGCGTGATCGTCACCGGCGACCAGATGGTCGGCGCACAGGCGGTGACCGACACCAACAGCGGTGCCCCGGCGGTCAGCGTGACGCTGAACAACGTCGGCGGCCAGCGCATGTTCGACTTCACCAGCGCCAACGTGAACAAGCCGATGGCCGTGGTGTACACCGAGCGCGTGCCGACCGTGACCGTCGTCGACGGTCAGGAAGTGCGTGGCTTCAAGGTCAACGAGGAAGTGATCTCGGTGGCCAACATCAACGGCGTGTTCGGCAAGAACTTCCAGACCACCGGTCTGGCGAAGAAGGAAGCCGAGGACCTGGCCAAGCTGCTGAAGTCCGGCTCGCTGGCCGCGCCGATGGACTTCGTCGAAGAGCGCGTGGTCGGCCCGAGCCTGGGTGCGGAGAACGTCAAGAACGGTATCACCGCGGTGGTCTACGCGTTCCTGTTCACCCTGGTGTTCTTCACCATCTACTACCGCATGTTCGGTCTGATCACCTCGCTGGCGATGCTGTTCAACCTGCTGATCGTGGTGGCGGTGATGTCGCTGTTCGGCGCGACGATGACCCTGCCTGGCTTCGCCGGCCTGGCGTTGTCGGTCGGCCTGTCGGTGGATGCCAACGTGCTGATCAACGAGCGTATCCGTGAAGAGCTGCGTGCGGGCGTGCCGGGCAAGACCGCGATCGTGACCGGTTACGAACGTGCTTCGGGCACCATCCTTGACGCCAACCTGACCGGCCTGATCGTCGGTGTGGCCCTGTTCGCCTTCGGCACGGGTCCGCTGAAGGGCTTCGCCCTGACCATGATCATCGGTATTTTCGCCTCGATGTTCACTGCGATCACCGTGTCGCGCGCCCTGGCGACGCTGATCTATGGCCGTCGCAAGAAGCTCCAGAACGTGGCCATCTGACGGGACGACACGCACATGAAAATTTTTCCGCTGCACATCCTCCCGAACGATACCCAGATCGACTTCATGCGCTGGCGCCATGTCGCGATGGTCGTCACGATCATCGTGTTCCTGGCCTCGATCGGCATCATCGGCTTCAAGGGCTTCAACTACGCCCTGGACTTCACCGGCGGCACCCTGATCGAAGCCCGCTTCGATCACGCGGTCGACGTCGAACAGGTCCGCACCAAGCTCGAGGACAATGGTTTTGAAGGCGCCCAGGTGCAGAGCGTCGGTGGCAACACCGACCTGCTGATCCGCCTGGCCCCGCACGGTGAGCACGCCCCGGGTACCGGTGCGGCCGCCGCCGAGGACAAGGCCACCGCTGCGGCGGTGGTCAAGGCGCTGTCCACCACCGACAACCAGGCCACCGTGCTGCGCAACGAATTCGTTGGCCCGCAGATCGGCAAGGACCTGGCGATGAATGGTCTGTACGCCACCATCTTCATGCTGGCCGGCTTCCTGATCTACATCGCGGTGCGCTTCGAATGGAAATTCGCGGTCACCGCCAGCATCGTGGCGATGTTCGACCTGGTCGTGACGGTGGCTTACGTGTCCCTGCTGGGCCGTGAGTTCGACCTGACGGTGCTGGCCGGCCTGCTGTCGGTGATGGGCTTTGCGATCAACGACATCATCGTGGTGTTCGATCGCGTGCGAGAGAACTTCCGCAGCCTGCGCGCGGAGCCGATGGAGGTACTGAACCGTTCGATCAACCAGACGCTGTCGCGTACGGTGATCACCGCGGTGATGTTCTTCCTGTCGGCGCTGGCCCTGTACCTGTACGGCGGCAGCTCGATGGAAGGCCTGGCCGAGACGCACATGATCGGTGCGGTGATCGTGGTGCTGTCCTCGATCCTGGTGGCGGTGCCGATGCTGACCATTGGTGCGCTGCGCGTGACCAAGCAGGATCTGCTGCCGAAGGCGAAGGACGTCGAGGCCCTGGCCCGCCGCCCGTAAGCCCCCGCTGCACGCAGTACACAGAGAACCCCGCGCAAGCGGGGTTTTTTGTTGGCAGGGCTGCGCCCTGCACCTGCCGAGGCAAGAGCAACATCAACATCAACAGCGGGCATTCCGTGGGTTGGTGGGGCGGTGTCGGAGTGCGGGGACGCCGTAAACCCCCAGTCCGGCCCAGCCGCTGGCGGCTGGGCGTTCGGGCGCTTGCGAAGCGATGCTTCGCAAGCAAAGCACCCTCACCCATGGGGGCCTGGCAGCCGCTTGCTCGTGTGCGCTGTCCTGCGCACACGGCAAGACCGGGGTTGGGCGTCCTGCCCAACCCGCCCGAGGCATCCCTCGGGCCCATGCGGCTGACACCCCGCACTCCGACACCGCCCCACCTTTGACAGGTTCACGCGGCTGTTGGTGGGTGTCGACTTGGATCGACACATCTGTCAGATATCGAATGAATTCATCCGCGTCGACCAAGGTCGACATCTACCAGAGGTAGACGCCGTTCCGACAGATTGCGGAAAACTGTCGAAGGCGGGGTGGGTCCGGTGGCAGGGGTGTGAGCCGCATGGATGCGGCGACCAAGCCCCCATGGACGGGTTCACGGCGCCCCCTGCCACCGGACCCACCCCGCCATCCCTCAGGAAACCGGCTTTGGCTGTTGCCTCGGCTCTGGCCGTTGCTTCGGCGGGTGCAGGGCGCAGCCCTGCAGAACAAACCCCACCCTACGCCAGCGTCGGTTGTGCATTCTTCCCCCGCGCACTACGATCCTGCGGTTCGCGCGCGCCTGCGCGCGCCCGTATTCCTGCTGAGCGCCCCGTGCGCCGCATCTGCCAACCCGAGGTATCCATGGTCATCAAACCGCGCGTCCGCGGCTTCATCTGCGTCACCACCCACCCGACCGGCTGCGAGGCCGCGGTCAAGCAGCAGATCGACTACATCCGAGCCCGCCCGCCTATCCAGAACGGTCCCAAGCGCGTGCTGGTCATCGGTGCCTCCACCGGCTACGGCCTGGCCGCGCGCATCACTGCCGCCTTCGGCAGCGGCGCCGCGACCCTCGGCATCTTCTTCGAGCGCCCGGGCAGCGAAACCAAGCCGGGCACCGCGGGCTGGTACAACTCCGCCGCGTTCCACAAGTACGCCGACGAAGCCGGCCTGTACGCCAAGAGCATCAACGGCGATGCCTTCTCCGATGAAGTGAAGGCCAAGACCATCGAGATGATCAAGGCCGACCTCGGCCAGGTCGACCAGGTCGTCTACAGCCTGGCCGCGCCGCGCCGCAAGCACCCCAAGACCGGCGAGATCATCAGCTCGACGCTGAAGCCGATCGGCGAGCCGATCGTCCTGCGCGGCCTGGATACCGACAAGGAAGTGCTGACCGAGACCCACCTGCAGCCGGCCACGGCCGAGGAGATCGCCGGCACCGTCGCGGTGATGGGCGGCGAAGACTGGCAGATGTGGATCGATGCGCTGTCCGAGGCCGGCGTACTGGCCAACGGCTGCACCACCACCGCCTTCACCTACGTGGGCGAAGAGATCACCCAGGCGATCTACTGGAACGGTTCGATCGGCGCGGCCAAGAAGGACCTCGACGACAAGGTGCTGGGCCTGCGCGCATCGCTGGCGAAGATCGGCGGCGACGCGCGCGTGTCGGTGCTGAAGGCGGTGGTCACCCAGGCCAGCTCGGCCATCCCGACCATGCCGCTGTACCTGTCGCTGCTGTTCAAGGTGATGAAGGCGCAGGGCACCCACGAGGGCTGCATCGAGCAGCTCGACGTGCTGTACGACATCCTCTACGGCGGCAAGGCTGACGGCGTGGCCGTCGACCGCCTGCGCCACGACCTGGTCGATGGGCAGGGCCGTACCGTCGCCCTGGTGGACGAGGAAGGCCGCCTGCGCGCCGACTACAAGGAAATGGCCCCGGAAGTGCAGGGCAGGGTGCTGGAGCTGTGGCCACAGGTGACCAACGAGAACCTGTACGAGATCAGCGACCTGGCCGGCTACAAGGCCGATTTCCTGCGCCTGTTCGGGTTCGGCGTGGAAGGCGTCGATTACGAAGCCGACGTCAACCCGGACGTGAAGATCGCCAACCTGGTCGATCTGACCTGACGCGATAGACGGTAGCGCCGGGCCATGCCCGGCGGATGCCGTGGATGCCGCTGCGCTCGCCGGGTATGACCCGGCGCTACCTGTGCGGTCGGTGGTAGTGCCGGCCGCTGGCCGGCATCAGCGGGTTCAGCCGAAATCGAAGTTCATCGACGGCAGTGCCGGGCCGACGAAATCGCCCTGCACGTAGTCGACGCCCGCGCTGAACAGCAGGGTCATCGAGTTGGCATCGCTGACGAACTCGGCCATGGTGCGGATGCCGGCTTCCTGCGCACGCGCGGTGATCTGGCTGATGCGGTCGATGTTCTCGCGGGTCGCCGCCAGGTCACTGGTGAAGCCGCGATCCAGCTTGAGGAACTGCGGCTCGAAGTGGGCCAGCAGCTGGAACGAATCCAGCCCGGAACCAAACTGCTCCAGGCCGATCCGGCAGCCCAGCGGGGCGACGTCGGCGAGGAACTGCTGGGCGGCACGCAGGTGGGTGAACACCTTCGCCTCCGGCGCATGCAGCCACAGGCGCTCGCCCGGCACGCCCTGTGCCTGCAGCTGCTGGCGCAGCGTGGCGATCATCTTCGGGTCGTCGAACGACTCGGGGGTGACCTTGACCAGGATCTGGGTGTCATGGCCGGCGCGCGCACGTGCGCCCAGCACGCTGATCGCCTGCGAGACGACCCAGCGGTTGATGTCGCCGAGCACGCCGTGCTCCTCGGCGATGCCGAGGAAAGCGGTCGGGCTGAGCAGCTCGCCGTTGTGCTCCAGCCGCAGGTAGGCCTCGTACAGTTCCAGCGGCTCGCCCTGCAGGTTCAGCACCGGCTGGTAGTGCAGCTGGAAACCGTCGCCGGCCAGGGCCTCGCGGATGCGCGCGACCCAGCGCTGCACGCGCTCTTCCTCGATGCGGTCGACCGCGGCCGGGTCGAAGATACGCGTGGTATTGCCGAGGGCGGCAGCAGCCTGCGCACATTCGCTGGCACGCGCCAGCACCTGGCCGATGCTGGCGATCTTTTCGCCCACCTGGACGCCGCCAAGGCTGACGGTGACCGTGGCCGATCGCGCGCCGATGGTGAACACGTGTGCGGCAAAGGCTTCGCGGATGCGATCGGCCATGGCCAGCGTCTGTGCGTAGGGGCCGGACTGCAGCACCGCGAAGCTGTGTTCGCCGAAGCGCGCCATCTGCGCGTCATCGCCCACCACGTCAGCCAGCAGCGCGGCCATCGCGCCGATCAGGGCGTCGGCCGAGTCCAGTCCGATATCAGGGATGAGGCGCGCGTAGTGGTCCGGTTCGACAAGCAGCAGGCCGAACTGGCCCTCGCTGCGGCCGGCCTGGGCCACCGCATCTTCCACCTGCAGCATGAAGGTGGGGCGATTGAGCAGGCCGGTGACCTGGTCGCGCTGGCGCAGGTCCTCGACCTCGCGGGCCAGCTCGGTGTCCAGTTCCAGGCGGCGGCGGAACACCACCTGCAGGCAGGACTCGCCTTCGTAAGTGGCGGCGGTGAATTCCATGGTGGCCGGGAAGGCGCTGCCATCCTGGTGGCGCGCGTCCAGCTGGTACTGCGGCGGCGGCGCCTCGCCACGGCTGAGCGACTTCAGCAATTGCTTGAAGCTGTCCACGTGCTGGGCGGCGACCATGTCCAGCAGCGAGATGCCTTCGATATCGTCGAAGTCCTCATAGCCGAACATGTCCAGATAGGCATCGTTGGCACGGATGTGCATGCCTTCGTGGACATAGGCAATGGGGTCGCGCGAAGAAGCGATCAGGGCATCGCAGCGGCGCTCGGTCTCGCGCATCTGCGCCTCGATGCGGCGCAGGCCACGGCGCGCCTGCAGGTCGACCCACTGGTCGCGCACCACCGCCAGCAGGTGGTCGTTGCGCTGGCGCAGGGCGAGGGCACGGACGCCGTTGCTGCTGGCCTGGACCAGTTCGTCCTCGTCGATGCGATCGGCCAGCAGGACCAGCGGGATGTCCTTGCCGCTGGCGGCGATGTGCTGGACCACCAGTGGCAGCGGGATGCCCTGCGACGGGGAGGCCAGCACCAGGTCGATGGCCTGGCTGGCCAGCACCTGCGACAGCTCGGCCGCATCCTGCGGCCGCCACGGGCGCACGGCGATGCCGCTGTTGCGCAGGGTGCTGACGATGGCTTCGGCGTTCTCGCCGCTGTCATCGACGATCAGCAGCCTGATGGTGATGTCGTTCGCGTTCTGCATGCACTGCTCCCCAATCTGCAAATCTAGATACACGATGCGCGCCAGTCCGTCCATGCGCGCGCCCCGTGCAGCACTGGAACGGCGATGCGGTTCACACCACGCTGCCCGCGGCATGGCCGCTGGCCCAGGCCCACTGGAAGTTATAGCCGCCCAGCCAGCCGGTCACGTCGAGCACTTCGCCGACGAAATGCAGGCCGGGCACGCGCTTGGATTCCATCGTGGCCGACGACACCTCGGCGGTGTCCACGCCGCCCAAGGTGACCTCGGCGGTGCGGTAGCCCTCGGTGCCGCTGGCCACCAGCGGGAAGGCGCCCAGCAGCTGCCCGGCCTGGCGCAGCACCGGTTCGTCCAGCTGCCGCACCGGGCGGTCCGGCAGCCAGTGTTCGCACAGGCGCTGGGCCAGGCGCTTGGGCAGCACCTCGGCCAGCACCGTGCGCAGTTCGGCCGCCGGGCGGTCGCGCTTCATCTGCCGCAGCCACTCGGTCGCGTCCTGGCCCGGCAGCAGGTCCAGCTCCAGTGCATCGCCGGGTTGCCAGAACGAGGAGATCTGCAGGATGGCCGGCCCGCTGACGCCCCGATGGGTCAGCAGCATGAAGTTCTGGAAGCTCTTGCCGTTGCAGCGCGCCTCGACCGGCAGGGCGACGCCGCTGAGGTCGGCCAGTCGCTCCTGGTGGGTGCCACTGAGGGCCAGCGGCACCAGTCCGGCGCGGGTGGGCAGCACCTGGTGGCCGAACTGGCGGGCCAGCTCATAACCGAAGCCGGTGGCGCCCATGCTCGGGATGGACAGGCCGCCGGTGGCCACCACCAGCGAGGCGCAATGGAACAGGCCCTGGCTCGTGTGCACGCGGAAGCCATCGCTGCCGTGCTCGATGCGCTGCACGCTGCAGTCGGTGCGGATCTGCACACCCGCGGCCTGGCACTCGTCCACCAGCATCTTCACGATCTGCTTGGACGAGATGTCGCAGAACAGCTGCCCCAGCTCCTTCTCGTGATGGGCAATGCCGTGCTTGTCCACCATCTCGATGAAGTGCCACGGCGAATAGCGCGCCAACGCCGATTTGCAGAAATGCGGGTTGGCGGAGACGAAGTTGGCCGGGGCGGTGCCGGTGTTGGTGAAGTTGCAGCGGCCACCACCGGACATCAGGATCTTCTTGCCGACCTTGTTGGCATGGTCGATCACCTGCACGTGGCGGCCGCGCTGGCCGGCGGTGATCGCGGTCATCAGGCCAGCCGCGCCGGCGCCGATGACCAGCACGTCGCGGCGGATCGTGCTCATGCCTTGGCGCGCTTGCGCCAGTTCGGAATGATGTCGAGCTGCATCTGGTCGTTGATGATCTGCACTTCGCCATCCTGGATCAGCACGCTGAACCGCATGGCGCGCTGGATCTGCTGGCCCCACTGTTCGACGAAGGCGCCGTCGAGGTCGACCACCGACAGGTTGTCGAAGCGGGCCAGGGCCTTGCCCTGCTTGTTCCACCAGATCTCGGAGGCATTGCCGCCGTAGTTCACCACCTGCACCTGCCGGCTGCGGTTGCAGGCCTTGCGGATGCGCGATTCATCGGGGTGGCCCAGGTCGATCCACTGCAGGATGTCGCCGGTGTAGTCGTGGTTCCACAGGTCCGGCTCGTCGTCGGTGCTCAGGCCGCGGCCGAACTCCAGGCGGTCGTCGGCGTTGAGGGCGAAGGCGAGCAGGCGCACCATCAGGCGTTCGTCGGTCTCCGACGGGTGCTGGGCCAGGGTCAGGTTGTGGGTCGCGTAGTAGCCGCGATCCATGTCGCTGATCTGCAGCTCGGCCTTGCGGATGGTGGCGGTGAGGGCCATGGGGAATCCGTGCACTAAAGACGACCATGATAGAGGTTTGCCCGAAGGGTGTCCGTGGTCGGGGTGTCTGCCGGACGTCAACGGTGGCACTCTGGCGGCGCTTTCCCGCCCGCAACGACCGCGCATGACCCGTTCCCGCATCCGCCGCCTGCGTATTGCCGATGCCGACTTCGTCTGCAGCGTGCGCGCGTCCGCAGCCGGCGTGGTGCCTGCCAGCGTGGTGTTTGCCGCGTACGCGCCCGGCCGCCGGCTGCGCATGCGCTTCAGCAGCGCGCCGGCACAGGGGCGGCCGGCCGGCGACGCCGGGTTGGACCATGGCAGCCTGCGCACGGCTGACGGGCGCTGGATCAACCTGCATCTGCCTGCGGTGATGCAGGCGCTGGTGCTGGCGGCGCTGGCTGATGGCAGCGGCGACGGCAGGGAGCGGGATGGCTGGCGGGTGCTGGATGCGGCCGCGTTGCCGTCGCCTGGGGCGGTCGCGCCATGATCCTGCCCAGCCGCCTGCAGCTGCCGCCGGGGGACTGGCCGTGCCTGCTCGACGGGCTGTGCGCGCGTTTCCCGCGGATCGACCGTGCGCAGTGGCTGGACCGGTTCCAGCGCGGCCGCGTGCAGGACGCGCAGGGCAGGGCACTCGCGGCGGACCAGCGCTGGCAGGTCGGGCTGGAGATCCTGTATTTCCGCGAGGTCAGCGCTGAGCCGTCCATTCCGTTCAGCGAGCGCATCCTGTACCAGGACGCGGACCTGCTGGTGGCCGACAAACCGCATTACCTGCCGGTCACCCCGGCCGGCGGCTACGTGCGCGAAACCCTGTTGGCGCGGCTGGTGGCGCACACCGGCAACGCCGGCCTGGTGCCGCTGCACCGCCTGGACCGGCTCACGGCCGGGCTGGTGCTGTTCTCGCAGCGGCCGGATTCGCGCGATGCCTACCAGCGCCTGTTCCGCGAGCGGCGCATCGACAAAACCTACGAGGCGCTGGCGCCGGCCTTGCCGGACGTGCAGTTCCCCTTGCAGCGACGGAGCCGGATCGTGGCCGGCGAACCGTTCTTCCGCATGGCCGAAGTGCCGGGCGAGGCGAACGCGCGCACCGAGGTGGAGGTGATGGCTGCCGACGGGGCGATCTGGCATTACCGGCTGCGGCCGGAAACCGGGAGGAAGCACCAGCTGCGCGTGCACATGGCGGCGCTGGGCGCGCCGATCCTTGGTGACGATCTCTATCCGCAGCTGTTTCCGGCCGTGGACCGGCTGCAGGCGCCTCCGTTGCAGCTGCTGGCGCGGGCCCTGGCGTTCCAGGACCCGCTGAGCGGGGAGCGGCGGGCGTTCAGCAGCGAGCGCATGTTGCAGGTGCCGGAAAGGCGCTGATCAGCGCGGTTGGAGCCTCACGGCTTCACGCGGGCCAGCCAGCGGTCCAGCTCGGCGGCGAACAGCTGGCGGTCGCGCTGGCCCAACGGCGGCGGGCCGCCGGTCTGGACGCCTGCGCCGCGCAGTTCTTCCGTGAAATTGCGCATCGACAGGCGCTCGGCCATGTTGTTGGCGGTGTACAGCTGGCCGCGCGGGTTCAGGGCGACGGCCTTCTTTTCCAGCACCAACGCGGCCAGCGGGATGTCCTGGGTGACCACCAGGTCGCCGACGGCCACCCGTTCGACGATGGCGCTGTCGGCCACGTCCAGGCCCTGTGGCACCTGGATCGAGCGCAGCCAGCGCGAGGGTGGGGTGCGGATCCACTGGTTGGCGACCATGGTCAGCTCCAGGCCGACCCGCTCGGCGGCGCGGAACAGGATGTCGCGGATGACGCCGGGGCAGGCGTCTGCATCGACCCAGATCCTCGGTCTTCCGTGTTCAGCTTGGGTTTCAGCTTCAGTCATCTACCCAGTGTAGGGTAGGAAAATCCTGAATGGGGACTCGGGTTTAGCCTCGATCCGGTGCCAAGCCTTGCCACGCCTGGCGGGGCAGGCGACGCGAATGAATGTCAGGGCTATCGCTTTTTCCCCAAAAGACGCGTATCGTTCGACCCACTGTGTTTGCTAGGGTCACCGTGAATCGTGGCCTGGTGCAGTTGATCTCACGATCCGCTCATCGATCCGCTTTACCAACGCCTGCAACTCAGTCTCGGCCCCGATTCCCGGTGGCTGCGATTTTTTCAACATGTGTTTCAGGAGTTAGTCAAATGTCTGATCGTCAGACCGGCACCGTCAAGTGGTTCAACGACGCCAAGGGCTTCGGCTTCATCACCCCGGAAAGCGGCCCGGACCTGTTCGTGCACTTCCGTGCCATCCAGGGCACCGGCTTCAAGACCCTGCAGGAAGGCCAGAAGGTTACCTTCATCGCCGTTCAGGGCCAGAAGGGTATGCAGGCTGACCAGGTGCAGGCGGTCTAATCCGTCTGCTACCGTTTGGTAGCCAGAAACGCCGGAAGCGAAAGCTTCCGGCGTTTTTTTATGCGCGCAACGCACACACCGGCGCGCGGTACGATGCGCGCTCCCCCTAGGAGCCCGCCCATGCGCATCGTCCACCACCTGGAAAATTCCCGTTCGCTGCGCGTGCTGTGGATGCTGGAAGAGCTGGGGCTGGATTACGAGCTGCGCCGCTACCCGCGTGACCCGAAGACGCTGCTGGCGCCGCCGGGGCTGCGCGAGGTGCATCCGCTGGGCAAATCGCCGGTGCTGCAGGAGGGGGATCTGGTGCTGGCCGAGTCCGGGGCCATCCTCGACTACCTGGCCGACCGCTACGACACCGATCGCCAGCTGTCGCCCGCGCCGATGCCGGCCGAGGCTGCCGAGCGCATCGACTACCGCTACTGGCTGCATTACGCCGAAGGCTCGGCGATGCCGCCGTTGCTGCTGACCCTGGTGATCGGCCGCATCCGCAGTGCGCCGATGCCGTTCTTTGCCCGCCCGATCGCCCGCAGCATTGCCGACAAGGCCGAGCGCAGCTTCATCGGCCCGCAGCGGCGCCTGCACCTGGAGTGGATGGAGCGGCGCCTGGAAGAAAGCCCGTGGTTCGCGGGCGACCGTTTCACCGCCGCCGACATCCAGATGAGCTTCCCGATCCAGGCCGCCGCAGCCCGCGGTGGCGGACTGGACGACAAGCCGGCGCTGCGCGGCTTCCTCGCGCGCATCGGCGAGCGCCCGGCGTACCAGCGCGCCGAGGCCAAGGGCGGCGCCCTGCAGGCCCTGCGCGGCGATTGAGGCGCGGCCCCGTCGCCCCCATCCTGTGCGGATGGATACCAACGCTCCCCGTTTCGACAACCGCCTGCTGACCGCCCTGCCGGGCGACCCCGAGAGCGGCCCGCGCCGCCGCGAAGTGCGCGGTGCCGCATGGTCATCGGTGATGCCGACGCCGGTCGCCGCGCCGACCCTGCTGGCCTGGTCGCCGGAGGTTGCCGCGCTGCTCGGCTTCGAGGCGGCCGACGTGCAGGACGATGACTTCGCCGAGGTATTCGGCGGCAACGCGTTGTACGCCGGCATGCAGCCGTGGGCGGCCAACTACGGCGGCCACCAGTTCGGCCACTGGGCGGGCCAGCTGGGCGATGGCCGCGCGATCTCGCTGGGTGAACTGGTGGCCGCCGATGGCCGGCACTGGGAGCTGCAGCTGAAGGGCGCCGGGCCGACCCCGTACTCGCGCGGCGCGGATGGTCGCGCCGTACTGCGCTCGTCCATCCGTGAGTTCCTGTGCAGCGAAGCGATGCATCACCTGGGCGTGCCGACCACGCGCGCCCTGTCGCTGGTCGGTACCGGCGAAGACGTGGTGCGCGACATGTTCTACGACGGCCACCCGCGCGCCGAACCGGGCGCCATCGTCTGCCGCGTGGCGCCATCGTTCATCCGCTTCGGTACGTTCGAACTGCCGGCCTCGCGTGGCGAGACCGCGCTGCTGAAGCAGCTGGCCGATGCCTGCATTGCCCGCGATTTTCCCGAGCTGCAGGGCGAGGGCGAGGCGCTGTATGGCGACTGGTTCGCGCAGATCGCGGTGCGCACCGCCGAGCTGATGGCGCACTGGATGCGCGTCGGTTTCGTGCACGGGGTGATGAACACCGACAACCTGTCCGTGCTGGGCCTGACCATCGACTACGGCCCGTATGGCTGGGTGGAGGATTACGATCCGGACTGGACGCCCAACACCACCGACGCCCAGGGCCGCCGTTACCGCTTCGGCACCCAGCCACAGGTGGCGTACTGGAACCTCAACCGGCTGGCGCAGGCGCTGTCGCCGCTGTTCGCCGACGTGCAGCCGTTGCAGGCGGGGCTGGCCGCGTTCCAGTCCACGTTCGTAGCCTGCACCCGCCGCGATGCCGCGGCCAAACTGGGCCTGGCGGCCGCCGATGACGAAGACCTGCAGCTCTACCTGCGCTGGCAGCAGCTGCTGCAGGAAGGCGGGATGGACATGACCCTGGCCTGGCGCGCTCTGATGCGCGTGGATGCGGCGGCGCCGGATGTCGGGGTGCTGGATGCGGTGTACTACCACGACGCGCGCCGGCAGGCGGTGCGGGCGCCGCTGCAGCAGTGGCTGCAGGAGTACGCGGCGCGGTTGCGTGCCGATCCGCTGACGGCGGAGGCACGGCTGGCGAAGATGGCGGCGGCCAATCCGTTGTACGTGCTGCGCAACTGGCTGGCGCAGGAAGCGATCGACCGGGCGGAGCAGGGCGACCTGGGGGGCGTGCATGCGCTGCAGGACGTGTTGCGTGATCCGTACACGGAGCGGCCGGGGCTGGAGCACTATGCCGGCAAGCGGCCGGCGTGGGCGGATCACCGTGCCGGGTGCTCGATGCTTTCTTGCAGTTCGTAGGGGTGTTTTGCAGGGCTTGCAGCCCTGCACCTGCCGAGGCAACGTCAACGTCAAAAGCCAGAGCGGCATTCCGCGGGATGGCGGGGCACTGTGGGTTTGCGGGGACGGCGCAAGTACGTCCATGTAGCCTTGGTCGCCGCATCCATGCGGCTCACACCCCGCAAACCCACAGTGCCCAGCCTTCGACAGGTTCACGCGGCTGTAAGTGTCTGCCGACCGTTGGTCGGCACGGGGTCCGATATCGATGTCTGACGGATTTCATCCACGCATGGCGTGGATCTACTGTAGAGCCGCGCCATGCGTGGATGCTTTTCGATTTCAATTCGAAATGTTTGATTTCAAGCAGATGTGATCCACGCGAAGCGTGGATGGTCCAGCCGTCACCGGGAAATTGTCGGGGGTGGGGCGGTGGGGGGGGGGGGGGGGGGGGGGGGGGGGGGGGGGGGGGGGGGGGGGGGGGGGGGGGGGGGGGG
>NZ_JAMOKY010000046.1:0-28705 GCF_024499815.1 Stenotrophomonas testudinis
CCCCCCCCCCCCCCCCCCCCCCCCCCCCCCCCCCCCCCCCCCCCCCCCCCCCCCCCCCCCCGCGGCCGGCACTACCGCTTCAGCGACCTTCAAGCCACCTGCACGATGTGCAGCGCCTTCGGGTTGCGCCACTGCGCCAGCAGGGCGGCCTCGCGCGCCTTGGCCTGCTCGTAGTGCGCTTCCTTGACGTGGCTGAAGCCGCGGATGTGCTCGGGCACGCTGGCGATTTCCACGGCCAGGGCCAGGCGGCCGTCTTCCAGGCCTTCCAGCAGCTGCAGCACGGTGGCTTCGTAGTCGGCGATCAGCTGGCGCTCCATGCGCCGCTCTTCGGTACGGCCGAACACATCCAAGCGGCCGCCGCGCAGGAACTTCAGCTTGGCCAGCAGGCCGAAGGCCTTGAACATCCACGGGCCGTATTCCTTCTTCAACAGGCGGCCCTGCTCGTCCTTCTTCGCGAACAGCGGCGGCGCCAGGTGGAAGCGCAGCTGGTAGTCGCCCTCGAACTGCTGCTGCAGGCGGCGCTGGAAATCGCCGCTGGTGTACAGGCGGGCCACTTCGTACTCGTCCTTGTAGGCCATCAGCTTGAACAGGTAGCGGGCCACGGTCTCGGTCAGTGCGGTGGAGCCGCCGATGCGCTCGGCTTCGGCCGCACGCACGCGCTCGACCAGGCTGCGGTAGCGGTTGGCGTAGGCGGCGTCCTGGTACTCGACCAGGAACGCAGCGCGGCGCTCGATCATTTCGTCCAGCGAACGCGACAAGCGCGCGTCGTCCAGCGGCAGGAAGGCCACCTCGCCACCATGCGAGGGCAGGCCGCGCAGTTCGCGTTCGTCGGCGGTGTTGCGCGGTGCGGTGGTGGCGCCCCATTCGTTGCCTTCCCACTCGCCCGGCGGCAGCGGGTGCAGCGGGCCCGGGGTCGATTCGGTGTCGGTATGGCGATTGCGCACCAGACCGGCCGCCTGCTGCACGGCCTGCGGGTCGACCACGGCCAGGCGGCCCCAGGCAAAGGCCTGCTGGTTCATGGCCACGGCGGCGCCGTTCAGTTCGATGGCACGCATCAGCGAGTCGAACGACAGCGGCACCAGGCCGTGCTGCCACGCGTAGCCCAGGATGAACAGGTTGGCGGCGATGGCATCGCCCAGCAGCGCGGTGGCCAGCTGGGTGGCGTCGAGCTGCAGCGGCTCCTGGCCGCCCAGCGCCACGCGCACGCCGGCCACGATGTCGGCGGCCGGGAACTGCATGTCCGGGCGGGTGGTGAAGGTACCCGGCATCGCTTCGTAGGTGTTGAGCACGACCTGCGAACGGCCGGCGCGGACCTTCGACAGCGCCCAGTAATCGTTCACCACCACCATGTCGCAGCCCAGCACCAGGTCGGCCTCACCGGCGGCGATGCGCACGGCGTGGATGTCGTCCGGGCGACGGGCGATGCGGATATGCGTGGTCACCGCGCCACCCTTCTGCGCCAGGCCGGTCTGGTCGAGCACGCTTGCGCCCTTGCCCTCCAGGTGGCCGGCCATGCCCAGCAGGGCGCCGATGGTCACCACGCCGGTACCGCCGACGCCGGTGATCAGGATGTTCCAGGGCTGTTCCAGCGTGCCGCGGATGGTCGGCGCCGGCAGGTTGTCCAGCAGCGTGGAGGCATCGCGCTTGCTGCCCTTGCGCGGCTGGCCACCCTGCACGGTGACGAAGCTCGGGCAGAAACCATTCACGCAGGAGTAGTCCTTGTTGCAGTTGGACTGGTCGATCTCGCGCTTGCGCCCGAATTCGGTTTCCTTCGGCAGCACCGACACGCAGAAGCTCTTCTTGCCGCAGTCGCCGCAGCCTTCGCAGACCAGCGAATTGATCAGCACGCGCTTCTGCGGGTCTTCCAGCTTGCCGCGCTTGCGGCGGCGACGCTTCTCGGTGGCGCAGGTCTGTTCGTAGATCAGGATCGAAACACCCTTCACTTCGCGCAGGCGCTTCTGCACGGCGTCCAGTTCGCTGCGGTCGTGGAACTCGACTTCGCTGGGGAAATGTTCGCGCTGGCCGGTCCACTTGCCGATGTTGTCCGACAGCACCACGATGGTGTGGATGCCTTCGGCGCGCATCTGCCTGGCGATGTCGGGCACGCTCAGCGGGCCGTCCACCGGCTGGCCGCCGGTCATCGCCACCGCATCGTTGTAGAGGATCTTGTAGGTGATGTTGACGCCGGCCGCGACCGCCTGACGGATCGCCAGCGAGCCGCTGTGGAAATAGGTGCCGTCGCCCAGGTTCTGGAATACGTGCGGGGTGTCGGTAAACGGCGCCTGCCCGGCCCATGTCACGCCTTCGCCGCCCATGTGGGTGAAGGTGTCGGTGCTGCGGTCCATCCAGGTCACCATGTAATGGCAACCGATGCCGGCCAGTGCACGCGAGCCTTCCGGCACCTGGGTGGAAGTGTTGTGCGGGCAGCCGGAGCAGTAGTGCGGCACGCGCGGGAAGCTGGCGCGCGGCAGCGCAAGCTCGGCTTCCTTCTCCTGCATCCACTGCAGGCGCTGTTCGATCGATTCGTTGTTGAAGAACTTCTGGATGCGGCGGCCGATCACGCCGGCGATGGTGGCCGGGGTCAGTTCGCCGGTGGACGGCAGGATCCATTCGCCGCTCTCGTCGTACTTGCCGACGATGGACGGACGCTGGCCCCAGCTGACCGGCCAGTTGAAGAACTGCTCCTTCATCTGGCGCTCGATGAAGGCACGCTTCTCCTCCACCACGATGATGTCTTCCAGACCCTGCGCGAAGCGCGCGATGCCTTCCGGCTCCAGCGGCCAGGTCATGCCGACCTTGTACACGCGGATGCCGATGTCGGCGCACGCGGCTTCGTCCAGGCCCAGGTATTCCAGCGCCTGCAACACGTCCAGGTAGCTCTTGCCGGTGGTGACGATGCCCAGCCGCGCGCGCGGCGCATCCATCACCACCTTGTCGATGCCGTTGGCGCGGGCGAAGGCCTGCGCGGCGTTGACCGCATAGCGGTGCAGGCGCATTTCCTGGTCCAGCGGCGGGTCCGGCCAGCGGATGTTGAGGCCGCCGCTGGGCATGTCGAAATCTTCCGGCAGCACGATGCGCCGGGCCAGCGGGTCGACCTCGACCGACGCCGACGATTCCACCGTCTCGGCGATGGTCTTGAAGCCGACCCAGCGCCCGGTGTAGCGGCTCATCGCCCAGCCCAGCAGGCCCATGTCGAGGATGTCCTGCACGCCGGCCGGGTTCAGCACCGGCATCATCGCGCTGACGAATTCGTCTTCGCTGCCATGCGGCAGGGTCGAGCTGCGGCAGGCGTGGTCATCGGCGGCCAAGGCCAGCACACCGCCATGGCGCGAGGTGCCGGCCGCATTGGCGTGCTTGAACACGTCGCCGCAGCGGTCCACACCCGGGCCCTTTCCGTACCACATGCCGAACACGCCCTGCACGTTGGCACCGGGGAACAGGTTGGTCTGCTGCGTGCCCCAGACCATGGTGGCGCCCAGGTCCTCGTTGAGGCCGGGGGTGAACTTCACCTTGGCTGCTTCCAGGTGCTTGCGCGCACGCCACAGTTCCAGGTCGAAGCCACCCAGCGGGCTGCCGCGGTAGCCACTGACGAAACCGGCGCTGTCGATGCCTTCGTGCGCATCGCGCAGGCGCTGCATCAGCGGCAGCCGGACCAGTGCCTGCACACCACTCAGGTAGATCCGCCCCTCGTTGCGGGTGTACTTGTGGTCGAGCGTGTAATCACGGTCGATCAGGTCGGCGGAAGAGGGCGAAGTGAGTTGCGCGGTACTGGTCATGGCTGGCCCGGTGGGATCGGCTGGCACCGGCCGCGTGCGGGCACGCGGCGGGAAAGGCGCGAATTGTAACAGTGGGGCCCGGAAGGCCCGGCACTCGCATCGGCGGCCTTGCTGGGGTTAGGATCGGGGGGAGAGGGGAGGTTGGTGTTTCAACCCGGGGGAAATTTGATGTCAGTTGCAGGACAGTTCCTGGCCGGCGTGCTGCTGGTCTCGAGCGCGGCCGCCGCATGGGCGGCACCGGCATTGCCGGCACCGCAGGAATTCTATTTCGACAATGATGCTGCCGCCGCGCCGATCATCGTGGTGAGCGGCGCCGGCGAGGACCTGGTTGCACAGCTGCTGAAGCAGCGCGAGCGGGGCCGCAAGACGCTGGAAGCCACGGTGCAGCTGGCGTCGGTGGCCATCGCACAGGGACGCGCGGAAGTGGGCGAAAAGCTCTATCGCGAGGCACTGGCCGAGGCGCCCGTGCAGAGCAGCCTGGGCCGCAGCGTGCGCTGGAACTACGGCTGGGACTTGCTGCGGCAGGGCCAGGCGCTGGCCGCGCTGGAACAGTGGCAGTCGGTGGCCAACAACCTGCGCAGCAATGCCGCGTGGATTCCGCCCACCTACGCGCTGGCGTTGTGGCGGGCCGGCCAGCAGCAGGAAGCGGTGAAGTGGTACGCCGCCGCCGTGCGTACCGAGCCGACCCAGTGGAACGACAGCAGCCGGTACCCGGAGCTGCTGCCGGCCTGGCGCGATGACGAGCGCGCCAGCCTGGCGGAAGTGCAGCAGGCCTGGGCCTCGGCGCCGCCGGCCTGGCCGTGACGCATGACCGCAGGCGCTTGCCGCCTGCGGTGCTGCATCGCACAATCAAACGCGTCGCAGGCATGTGCCTGAGGGGGAGCCGCCCATGGCCTTCGATGCGTTCGCCCTGATCCTGGCCATGCTCGGGCTGGGCATGCTGTTTGCCCGCCTGCGCGCGTTGCCGGACAACGCCGCCGAGACGCTCAACAAAGTGGTGCTGTACGTCTGCCTGCCCGCGGCGGTGCTGACCTACGTGCCGCGCCTGCAGCTGGATGCCAGCCTGCTGGGGCTGATGGCCACGCCGTGGCTGCTGATGCTGGCCACCTGGGCTCTGGTCAGCCTGGCCACCCGCGTGTTCGGCTTCGCCCGCGACGTGCACGCGGTGCTGCTGATCTGCGTGGCCCTGGCCAATTCCAGCTTCATCGGCTACCCGATGGTGCGCGCGTTGCTGGGCGATGCGGCCTTGCCCTATGCGGTGGTCTACGACCAGTTCGGCACCTTCCTGCTGCTGTCCACCTTCGGCCTGCTGGTGCTGGCGCGTTACAGCGGCGACCGCCCGCCGACGGCGGTGCAGGTGCTGGGCCGCATCGGCCGCTTCCCGCCGCTGTGGGCGCTGCTGTTCGCGCTGCTTCTGATGCCGGCGCAGCCGCCGTCGTGGATTGGCACCGCATTGAAGCAGTTGGCCGACGCGATGCTGCCGCTGGTGATGCTGGCGGTAGGGCTGTCGATCCAGCTGCGCCTGCGCCGCGAAGAACTGCGCCCGCTGGCGGTGGGCCTGTTGCTGAAGCTGCTGGTGCTGCCGGCGCTGGCGTTGCCGCTGTCGTGGGCGCTGGGCATGCAGGGGCTGATGTTGAAGGCCAACGTTCTTGAGTCTGCGATGCCGACGATGATCACCGCGGCCGCGCTGGCGATCTCGCATCGGCTGGCGCCGCGGTTGGCGGCCGCGCTGGTGGGGTATGGGATCGTGCTGTCGCTGGTCACGCTGCCGGCATGGATCTGGGTGCTGGGGTGATGGTTGGCGGCAGGGCTTGCAGCCCTGCACCCGCTCAATGCAACGGCAAGAGCAAAAGCTGGGTTCCTGTGGGTTGGCGGGGTGGGTCCGGTTGCGGGGGACGGCGTAAATACGTCCATGTAGCCTCGGTCGTGCCATCCATGGCGCTCACGCCCCCGCAACCGGACCCATCCCGCCTTCGACAGACCTCCGCGATCTGTCGGAACGACAAGGGGTCGGATCCCGTTGCTTCGCAACAGGCTCTGACCCGCTTCTGCTCTTGCTCTTGATCTTCTTTTTTCTTTTCCGTGGCTCACCGCACACGGAAACTGTCAGGGGTCGGGCGGGTAGGTTGCGCAGGACCGTTGGCGCCATGGATGGCGCCATCGAGCCCCCATGGATGGGTTTACGGCGTGTCCTGCGCGGCCTACCCGCCCGGCCAAGCACATGACCCGCATTCGGCGACCAGCCAGCAGCCACGAGCGGCTCCGCCGTTGGCTGGAAACAACCCCCTCAGTCGTCCGCGGAAACCGTCCGCCCCGACGCCCACTCGCGCAATGCCGCCACCTGCTCGGCCATCAACACCGACAGCGGCCGCGTCGCGCGGATCTCGGTCATCAGCAGCTCGGTATCCAGCGGCCGCCCTTCGGCATGTGCCGAGTACAAGCCCGCCACGATCGCCTGCTCGATCTCCGCGCCGGAGAAGCCGTTCGCCGCCGCTGCCAGCGCCGGCAGCGCGAAATCATCCGCGTTGAGCTGGCGCCGGCCCAGGTGCAGCCGCAGCAGCTCCACCCGCACGTCCGGCGGCGGCAGGTCGACGAAGAAGATCTCGTCGAAGCGACCCTTGCGCAGCAGTTCGGCCGGCAGCTCGTGCACCTGGTTGGCGGTGGCCACGATGAACACCGGCGCCTTGCGCTCGGCCATCCAGGTCAGCAGGTGGCCCAGCACGCGGCGCGATACGCCGCCATCGTCGCCACCGCTGGCCAGGCCCTTCTCGATCTCGTCCATCCACAGCACGCACGGGGCCAGCTGCTCGGCCGAGGCCAGGGCCTGGCGCAGGTTGGCTTCGGTCTCGCCGTGGTACTTGTTGTACAGCGCGCCCACGTCCAGGCGCAGCAGCGGCACGTTGAAGCCGGCGGCGGTGGCCTTGGCCAGCATCGACTTGCCGCAGCCCTGCACGCCCAGCAGCAGCATGCCGCGCGGCGGGTCCAGGCCGGCCGGGGCCGAGCCGGCGATGAAGGCGACCCGGCGCTGGTTGATCCAGCGCTTCAGCCGGTTGGCACCGGCCACGTCGCCGAAGCGCGCGCTGTCATGTTCGAAGAACAGGTGGCCGCTGCGGTTGAGCAGCTCGAACTTCAGCCGCGCCAGCTGCGGCAGGTCGTCGTCGCGCAGCGCGCCATCGGCATAGATCAGCTGGCGGGCAATGCGCCGGGCATCGACCAGGCTCAGCCCCTGCAGGTTCTTCAGGATCTTCTTGACCGCTTCGCTGTCCACTTCCACCCGGCGGCCGCCATGCTCGCGGGCATAGGCGTCGGCCTCCTCGCGCAGCATCTTCAGCAGCGCGTTGGCATCGGGCAGGCGCGGGTTGAAGCGCACCGCCAGCGCTTCCAGTTCGGGCGGCAGTTCGACCTTGGCGCCGATCAGCACCAGCACGTGCGGCTGGCTGTGGCGGCGCTGGATCAGGTCGCGCAGCGCACGCTGGTGGCTGGCGTAACCGAGGTAGGGGTGGAAATCGAGCAGCAGGTAGATGCCGCGTTGTTCGGCCTGGCGGATCATCTGCAGGGCGGCGCTGGCGTCGGGCGGGCCGATCGCATCGTCCTCGCGCTCCAGGTCGATGCGGCGCAGGCCCTCGGTGATCGACCAGCGGTGCAGGGCGCGCCAGACATGCATCAGCGTCTGCCGGAACAGTTCGACGATGCGACCCTCGTCCTGGGTCTCGATGACGATCAGGGGGGTGTTTGCGCGGATCAATGCGCTCAGGTCCTGCAGTTCGCTCATGCCGGTTCGATCCTTCGGGAGCGCAACGATAGCAAAGCCGATGCGGATTGATTCAGGCCGTCTCTACCTAAGGTCACCATCGCCGGTGTACGCTCGGGGCACGTACCCGGAAGCGAGGCTGGCATGAAGACGATCCTGGTGGCCGGTTCCAAGGGCGGGGTGGGCAAGACCACCGTCGCCACCCATCTGGCCGCATACGCGGCATTGCAGGGCAAGGCCACGGTGATCGCCGACGCCGACCCGCAGGGCTCCAGCACCCGCTGGGCACAGCGCCGGGCCGGGCTGGACAGCGCGGTCCTGCCCATCGACGTGTACCGCAAGAAGCAGTGGGCGAAGAAGCTGCCCGACGGGACCGATACCGTCATCATCGACGCACCGGCCGGCGCACTGGCCGACGATATCCCCCATTTCCTCGACGCCGCCGATGCCGTGGTGGTGCCGGTGCTGCCCTCGGCGCTGGACATCGAAGCCATCGTCGGCTTCCTCAACAGCCTGGCGCAGAACCCGCGCGTGCACAGCCGCAGGCTGCCGGTGGGCCTGGTCCTCAACCGCACCAAGCCGTGGACCCAGACCTCGCAACAGGCCCTGCAGATGCTGGGCGAATGGCCGTACCCGGTGGTCGCCCAGCTGCGCGACAGCCAGAGCTACGTGGTGATGACCGGCCTTGGCCGCAGCCTGTTCGATTACCGCTCGGCCCAGGTGCGCGAGCACCAGGCCGACTGGGAGCCGCTGCTGGCCTGGTTGAAGCTGTGACGCGTACGTCACCCTTTGTGCTGCACCCTCACTTTCATGGAACCTCGCGATGCGTGAACTGATCCTGCTGCGCCATGCCCATGCCGAACCGGCCACCCCCGGCCAGGCCGACCTCGATCGGCCGTTGTCGCCGGTGGGTCTTGCCGAAGCCGAGGCGGCCGGCAAGTGGATGAAGGAAAACAACCTGCTGCCGGACTGCGTGCTGTGCTCGCCGTCGCGGCGTACCCGCGAGACCCTGGAAGCGGTGCTGGCGACCATCGGCTACGTCGAGAAGCGTCTGGAAGACCGCATCTACGAAGCCACCCCCGGCACCCTGGCCGCGCTGGTGGATGAGCGCCGGGACCTCGACCGGGTGCTGATCGTCGGCCACAACCCCGGCCTGGAGAGGCTGGTGGCACTGATGACCGAAGGCACCAGCAGCGACTACCGGGGCATGCCGCCGGCGGCCGTGGCCGTGCTCGGGTTCCCGCGCGAGGCGGCGATCGAGCCGGGCGTGGCCAGCCTGAACGCCTTCTGGTGGCCGTGAGTCGATGACCCTGGCACGGCCCGGCCGCTGCCTGCTGCCGGTGCTGCTGGTCTGCAGCCCGGCCTGGGCTGCCCCTCCCCCCCCTACGCCGCTGCCGCCGGTGTCGGCACTGGCGTCGGTCGAGTCGCCGCGCGTCCTGCACATGGACCCGCAGCGCTCACGGATCGGCTTCGAGGTGCGCACCCGCTTCGGCCAGCGCATCGAAGGGCTGTTCCCGCACTTCGAGGGGCGCGTCGAAGTGCTGTCCGATGGCCGCCACCAGGTGCACCTGAAGATGTTCACCCGCTCGGTGGAGATCCCGGGCAAGGACCGCTACACCGGCTGGATGCGCGGGCCGGAGTTCTTTGATGCCGTGCGCTACCCGTCGGTCGAGTTCGATTCGCTGCCCTACTGGCCGGACACCGTCGGCAACGGCGGCGACATCCGGGGCCGGCTGACCCTGCGCGGGGTCAGCCACCCGGAAACCCTGCGGGTGGAGAAGGCGGAATGTTCCCGACCCGGCTATGATTGCGATGTCGTCAGCCGCGGTACCGTGCAACGAGGCCGGTACGGCATGGACAGCTGGCAGCTTGCCTTGAGTGACCGAGTGACCTTCGTACTGCGAGCCCGCCTGAGCGAGGCGCCGAAACCGTGAATCTCCTGCTGCGTGTACTGGCGCTGGCAACCGTGTTGCTGGGCAGTGGCTGCGCGTCGCTGTCCAACGCCGAGCGCGACCGTGCCCAGGCCATCGCCGTGCAGGCCCGGTCGACCCAGGTCGACTGCCAGCGCGCCGATCGCTGTGCGCTGGATTCACCGTTGCGATCCCTGGCCGGCCGCGCATTCAGCGAATCGACCGAAGCGCAGCCGCTGCACTACGCCACCCTGCTCGACGAAGGCGAGGGCGCCCTGGTCGCCCGCCTGAACCTGCTGCGCAGTGCCACCCGCAGCATCGACCTGCAGACCTACATCTTCGACAAGGATGACAGCGCCCGGCTGGTCATCGACGAACTGCTGGCCGCCTCGCGCCGCGGGGTGAAGGTGCGGGTGCTGATCGACCAGCTCTCGGCGATCTCCGACCTGGAGATCCTGGGCGCCCTGTCCGGCGCCCACCAGAACTTCCAGCTGCGGGTCTACAACCCGACCTTCGGCAAGGCCCGGCTGAACTACTTCGACTATGCCGGCAGCGTGCTGTGCTGCTTCCGCCGGTTCAACCAGCGCATGCACAACAAGCTGCTGGTCATCGACGATGCGATCGGCGTGGTCGGCGGCCGCAACTACCAGGACGATTATTACGACTGGGACCGCGAGTACAACTTCCGCGACCGCGACGTGCTGATCGCCGGGCCGGAAGCGCGGGCGATGGCCGCCAACTTCGATGCGTTCTGGCGCGCGCCGCGCAGCGTGCCTGCCGAACGGCTGAACGATGTCGGTCGCACCCTGCTCAACGCCGGCGTCCCGGACATGCCGCCAGCGCAGTTCCGCCGCCCCGAGCGGGTGGAACGGGTCAGCGAGGAAGCCAACGACACCGCCTTCATCACCCGCTCGTTCGTCGACACCGCGCTGCCGGTGCACTCGGTGCGCTACGTCGCCGACCTGCCGCGCAAGCACCGCCGCGAGCGCGCCAGTGCGCCGCTGGCCGGCCAGCACGTCACCGAGCCGCAGCTGGATGCGCTCATTTCCGGCGCGCAGAAGGAAGTGATCCTGCAGACGCCGTACCTGGTGCTGTCCAAGCCGGCGCAGAAACTGTTCCGCGAACTGCGCAAGCGGCCCGAGCCGCCGCGCGTGGTGGTGTCCAGCAACAGCCTGGCGGCCACCGACAACCCGATCGTGTATGCGCTGTCGTACAAGTACAAGCGGCGCAACATGCGCGAACTGGGCTTCAACATCTTCGAATACAAGCCGTTCCCGCTGGATGCGCCGGTCGACTACCGCAACCTGCTGCCCGACCCGCTGGGCAGTGGCGGCAGCACCGTGGGCGACGCGGGCGTGCGCAATCCGCTGATCGGCGGCAGCGCGGCTGGCAGCAATGCCGGCGGTGGCAACGACGATGCACCGTCAACGCCGGCCACTGCGGGCAGCGACGGGCAGGGCACCCGTCCGGCCGTGGAGCATCCGCGCCTGGGCAGCGCCTACGAGAACAGCCGGGCGCGCCGCCGTGCCGCCGGCAGTGAAGTGGAAACGCGCCTGCTGCGTACCGAAACGCGTCCCTCGTTCCTGGGCAGCAAGGCGGTCAACAAGCCGCTGCCGGTCACCCGCAAGGGCGCGCGCATGGGCCTGCATGCCAAGTCGCTGGTGGTCGATCGCCGCATCGGCGTGGTAGGTACCCACAACTTCGATCCGCGCAGCGAGAACTACAACACCGAAGGCGCGGTCATCATCGACGACCCGGTGTTCGCCGAGCAGCTGGCGCAGAGCATCCTGCGCGACACCCACCCGCAGAATTCCTGGACGGTGGCGCCGCGCGCCAAGCCGCCAGTGCTCTCGGGGCTGAACTACAGCGTGGGCAAGGCGTCCGAAGCACTGCCCATCCTCGATTTCTGGCCGTGGCGCTACGCCACCGACTACGAGTTCCAGCCCGGCGTGGACTGCCCGCAGCCGCTGCCGCGGCAGAGCCCGGATTTCCATCGCTGCTACGTGCCCGTCGGTGACTTTCCCGAAGTGAACGTCGGCCCGAAATGGCTGCTGGTGCGCATGCTGACCGCATTCGGCGCCGGCCTCGTCCCCATCCTCTGAAGGTGCTTGCATGACCCAGGTGTTCCGTGAAGCTGTTTCCATCGACCAGCTCAATGCGCTCAGCCGTGGCACGGCCATCGATACCCTGGGCATCGCCTTCACCGCCGCCGGTGATGACTGGCTGCAGGCCACCATGCCGGTCGACGAACGCACCCGCCAGCCGTACGGCATCCTGCACGGCGGCGCCTCGGTGGTGCTGGCCGAAACCCTGGGCAGCAGCGCCGGCAACCTCTGCGTGGATACCGGCAAGCAGGTCTGCGTAGGCCTTGAGATCAACGCCAACCACGTGCGCGCCGTGCGCAGCGGCACCGTCACCGGCACTGCGCGTGCGGTGCACGTGGGCCGCAGCACGCAGCTGTGGGAAATCCGCATCGAAGACGAACAGGGCCGGCTGGTGTGCATCTCGCGGCTGACCCTGGCGGTGGTGGCTGCAGGCCACGGCTGAGGCCGATGTCCGGGCTGCCTGCTCCCGCCGCACTGCCGCTGCGGATCATCGCCAGCGGTGCCTGCCTGCCGCGCCTGCGGGTGCCGTCGCAGCACTTCGACCAGCGCTGGAACAAGCCGGACGGCTGGGTCGAACGGCACAGCGGCGTGGCCAGCCGCGGCCATGCAGCGCCCGACGAGCGGGCCTCGTGGATGGGCGCGCAGGCCGCGCGCCAGGCCCTGCAGCAAGCCGGCCTGGCGATCACCGACATCGACTGCATCATCTCCGCCTGCGGGGTGATGGAACAGGCCATTCCCTGCCAGGCCGTGCTGGTGCAGCGCGCCCTCGGCCTGGGCGACAGCGGCGTGCCGTCCTTCGACGTCAACGCCACCTGCCTGGGCTTCGTGGTGGCGCTGGAAATGGCCGGCAGCCTGCTGGCATTGGGCCGCTACCGGCGCGTGCTGATCGTCTGCAGCGACATTCCCAGTGCCGGGCTCGACCCGGATGACCCGCTGACCGCGCCGCTGTTCGGCGATGGCGCGGTGGCGATGCTGGTCGAGCGTGCCGGCGACGGTCAGGCCTCGGCGCTGCTGGCCACCCGCCTGCGCACCTATGGCGACGGTGCCGAACTGTGCCAGGTGCCCACCTGCGGCACCGGCATGCGCCTGTTCGACGATGTCGATGCCTACCGTGCGGCCCATCATTTCCAGATGCAGGGCAAGGCGCTGTACCGCGAAGCGGCGCGGCGCCTGCCCGGTTTCCTGCAGGATCTGCTGGACTGCGCCGGCACCTCGCTGGCCGCGTGCGATGTGATCGTGCCGCACCAGGCCAGCGGGCAGGCGCTGGATCATCTGCAGCGGGTGCTGGGCCTGCCGCCGCAGCGGCTGGTGCGCATCCTGCGCGAGCACGGCAACCAGCTGGCGGCGTCGCTGCCGATGGCCCTGCACCAGGCCCTGATCGACGGCCGCCTGCCGCGCGGCGGCCAGGCCCTGCTGATCGGTACAGGCGCCGGCCTGGCGCTGGGCGGCGCGGTGCTGCGCTACTGATGGCCAGGGTCCTGGTCACCGGCGCCAGCGGCTTCATCGGCCAACATGTCGCACTCGCGCTGGCGGCGCAGGGCTGGCAGGTGCGCGGCAGCGGGCGCGATGTGCTTCGGCTGCGGGCGCTGGCGGCGCACGGTATCGAAGTGATTGCTGCCGATCTTGCCGAGGATGCCCTGGCGCCGCTGCTGCAGGACTGCGATGCGGTGGTGCACTGCGCGGCGATGTCGCAACCCTGGGGAACGGCGGCTGCATTCCAGCGGGCGAACGTGCTGGCCACCACGCGCCTGCTGCAGGCCGCGCAGGCGGCCGGTGTTGCCCGCCTCGTCCACCTGGGTTCGCCCAGCATCTATTTCCGCTTCGCCGACCAGTACGGTCTGGATGAATGCTTCCAGCCGCCACGGCGCTGGATCACCGACTACGCCCGCAGCAAATGGGAATCGGAACTGGCCGTGGCCGCTGCCGCGCGCCAGGGGCTGCACACCGTGGTGCTGCGCCCGCGTGCGGTGTTCGGGCCCGGCGACCGCGCGATCCTGCCCCGCCTGCTGGCGGTGGCGGCCAGCGGCCGTTTCCCGCTGATCCACGGCGGCCGCGCGCTCATCGATGTCACTCCCGTCGACGATGCAGTGCAGGCGGTGAGACTGGCGCTGCAGGCGGACGCGCGCTGCAGCGGGCGGGCCTACAACATCAGCGCTGGCACCCCGCTGCACGTGCATGCGCTGGTCAACGGCCTGTTCGAAGCGATGGAACTGCAGGTGCGCCTGCGGCCGGTGCCGCGAACGTTGGCGTTGGCCGCGGCCAGTGTGGCCGAAACCCTGGCCAACCTGCGCCCGGGCCGCCCCGAGCCGCGCCTGACCCGCTATGGCGTGGGCGTGCTGGGCTACTCGCAGACCTTGGACATCAGCGCGGCGCGGCGCGACCTTGGCTACGACCCGCGCACCGGCGTGCAGGCCGCGCTGCAGGCCTTCGCCACGCACTGGAAGCAGCACGCCTGGAAGCAGCACGGGGGCAGCGATGGTACGGCTTGAGTGGGAACTGATCGAGGCCGGTCACTGCGTGCATCCGCAGCGCGCCGTGCGCCAGGGGGCCAGCTGGCACCGCTGCGAATTCCCGGCGTTGGTGGCGTTGCTGCGGCATCCGCAGCGCGGGCTCATCCTGTTCGACACCGGTTATTCGGACGCCTTCCTGCAGGCCACCGCGCGCCTTCCCGAGCGCCTGTACCGCTGGGTCACGCCGGTGCACCTGGGCCCGGGCCAGAGCGTGCGCGCGCAGCTGCAGCAGCGTGGCATCGGCGCGGCCGACGTCGGCCTGGTGGTGCTGTCGCACCTGCACGGTGACCATGTGGGTGGCGTGCTCGATTTCCCCGACGTGCCGCTGCTGTGTTCGCGCGCCGCGTGGCAGGACCAGGCCGCGCGCGGGCGCCTGCGTGCGCTCAGCGTGGGCCTGCTGCCCGCGTTGACCCGCGATGCGGCGCCGCGCATGGGCTGGCTGGAAAGCCTGCCGGAGGTGGACCTGCCGCATCCCTTCGATGCCTTCGGCCGTGGCCGCGACGTGCTGGGCGACCGCAGCCTGCTGGCGGTGCCGCTGCCCGGCCATGCGGTGGGCCAGCACGGGCTGCTCTTTGAAGGGGCCGATGGCCGCCCGGTGTTCCTGGTGGCCGACGCCGCCTGGTCCAGCGCCGCCATCACCGATGGCGTGCCGCCACCGCGGCTGGTCACCGCCCTGCTTGGCCACACCGGCACCTACCGGCAGACCCTGCAGCGGCTGCAGCACACCCAGCGCCAGGTCAGCGACCTGCAGCTGGTACCGGCCCATTGCGGGCAATGGCGGCCGGCCGCGACCCTGTAGCGTCGAGCCATGCTCGACGGCTGTTGATGTGGCGCCAAGAGCGGTCGAGCATGGATCGACTCCACAAAATGCCAACGCAAGCGGGGCCCGCCGGCCCCAACAGCCTCGCCAACAGGACACCGTGTTCCCGCCCATGGCCGCGGTCAATAGGACTTATGGCCAGAATCGGCTGGCAGCGGCTGCGGCCCTCCGGTATCGTGCGCGGATGACTTCCCCCACTCCGGCCCCCCGTGGCGGCGTGGCGCGTGTGTGCCGTTACCTGTACCGCGTACCGCTGCTGTTGGTCCACATCCTCGTGTTCCTGCCGTTGATCCTCATCGGCATGCTTCCGCCGTGGGGCGAACTGCGCGTGGGCGATGCCACCTTCGGCGCCAAGGTCGTCAACTGGTGGCAGGGCGGCCTGATGTGGATCTTCGGCTTCCGCCTGGTGCAGATCGGTTCTGCGCTGCCGGGCGCGGTGCTGTTCGTCGCCAACCACGTCAGCTGGGTGGATATCTCCATCCTGCACAGCCAGCGCATGATGGGCTTCGTCGCCAAGCGCGAGATCGCCAGCTGGCCGGTGGTGGGCTGGCTGGCCGCGCGCGGACAGACCATCTTCCACCAGCGTGGCAACACCGAGTCGCTCGGTGGGGTGATGCAGGTGATGGCCGACCGCCTGCGCGATGGCAAGGCGGTAGGCGTGTTCCCGGAAGGGCGTACCCGGGGCGGCCACGAAGTGGGCCCGTTCCATGCGCGCATCTTCCAGGCCGCGGTTGAAACCGGCGTGCCGGTGCAGCCGGTGGCCCTGGTCTACGGCGCCCATGGCGATGCCCAGACCATCGTGGCCTTCGGCCCGGGCGAGAGTTTCTTCGCCAATTTCCTGCGCCTGCTCGGTGAGCCGGCGCGACGTGCGGAAGTGCACTTCCTGGCACCGATCGGTGCACAGGACCTGGAAGGCCGTCGACGCATCGCGGAAACCTCGCGCGCGCGCATCGTGGCGGCGATGGGCCGGCAGTGAGCGTGCGGTGGCACTGATCCCGCCACCTTTGCTGGACGCCGGTACGCCGACGCTGCATGCTGCTGACTACCAGCCGCCGCGCTGGCTGCGCAATCCGCACCTGCAGTCCATGCTCAGCTCCAGCCGCATGCGCCTGCAGCGTGGCCTGCTGCTGCTGGCCGCCACCGGTGCGGTCAGCGAAGAACTGATACTCGATGGTGGCGACGGCGTGCGCCTGCAGGGCTGGCACAGCTACGTCGAAGGCCGCGAGCCGAAGGGCATGGCCCTGCTGCTGCATGGCTGGGAGGGCAGCGCCGAATCCAGCTACATGCGCATGGCGGCCGCGCGCATGATCGACCAGGGCTTCGACGTCGTGCGGCTGAACTTCCGCGACCACGGCAACACCCACCACCTCAATCCCGGCATCTTCCACTCCAACCGCATCGACGAAGTGGTGCAGGCGACCGGTGACATCGCGCGACGCTGGCCGGACCTGCCGCTGGTGGCCGCCGGTTATTCGCTGGGCGGCAACTTCGTGCTGCGCCTGGCCCTGCGTGCCCCCGCGGCCGGCGTGCCGCTGCAGCGGGTGGCCTCGGTGTGCCCGGTGCTGGATCCGGCGCTGACCATGGACAGCATCCAGAGCGGCCCGGCGATGTACGACTGGTACTTCCGCCGCAAGTGGGCCGGCTCGCTGCGCCGCAAGCGCGACCTGTTCCCGGAACTGAGCGACTGCGACGACCGCGTACTGAAGCTGGACATCCGCGCGCTGACCACCTGGCTGGTCGAGCGCCATACCGATTTCGGCACGCTGCAGGCCTACTTCGATGGTTACTCGATTGCCGGCGACCGCCTGTCCACCCTGCAGGTGCCGGCCGACATCCTGATGGCCCAGGATGATCCGGTCATTCCCTATGCCACCTTCCGCGACTGGCAGCTGCCGCAGCACGCGCGGCTGGAAACCGCCTGCTGGGGCGGCCACTGCGGGTTCCTGGAAAACTGGCGCGGCGACGGCTTCTCCGAACGCTGGGTGGCCCAGCGCCTGCAGCGGGTGCTGGCGGGCTGAACCGGCGCCGGCGCGCAGCCCGCTACAATGCGGGTTTGCCATTGAACCGGACTGCCATGCAAGACCAGATTCTCCAGGCCCTGCGCCAGAACGACACCGCACAGGCCGTGCAGCTGGCACAGGCGTGGGTGCACGATGAACCCGGCCAGGCCCAGGCCCACCGCTGGCTGGCGCTTGCGCTGCAGCAGCAGGGCCAGCCCGAAGCCGCGCAGGCGCCCCTGCAGCAGGCGCTGCTGCTGGCCCCGGACGATGCACAGCTGCACCTGCAGCAGGCCGGCCTGCTGCTGGCCCTGCACCAGTTCGAGGGCGCCGACGAAGCACTGCTGCGCACCACCGACCTCAATCCCAACGCCTTCGAGGCGTACCTGATGCAGGCCCATCTGGCGATCGGCCGCAACGACATCGACACCGCCGCACGCCAGGCCACGCTGGCCGCCAAGCTGCAGCCGGAGCATCCGGAAGTGCTGGCGCTGCAGGGCATGGTGGCCCTGTACCGCGATGACGCCGACCGCGCGCTGCAGCTGCTGTCCGAAGCTGCCCGGCAGATGCCCAACGACCCGCGCGTGCTGTACGCCCTGGGGTCGGCCTACCAGGCCAAGGACATGCTGGCCTTTGCCGAGCAGGCCTTCCGCCGCGTGCTCGACATCAACCCGAAGATGACCAGCCTGCACGGTCTGGTGGTGCAGCTGGCGCTGCGCCAGGGCAACGTCGAGGCCGCCCACCAGCAGCTGCAGCAGGCGCTGCAGGTGCCGGGCCTGGATGCGCCGGCGCTGCAGCGCCTCGGTGCTGAAATCGCCCTGCAGGCCGACCAGCCGATGCAGGCGCTGGAGCAGCTGCGGCCGATGCTGAAGGCCAACCCGGGCGACCGCCGCGTGGTCGAGCTGCTGCTGGCCTGCTGGCAGCGCCTGGGCCGCGAGGAAGAAGCCCGCGCGGACCTGGACGAAGTGCTGGCCGAGCAGCCGCAGCTGCCGCACCTGTGGCTGGCACGCCTGGCGCCGGAAGGCTTCGGCAGCCCGGGCGCGATTGCCGTGGCTGATCGCTGGATCGAGGCCATGCCCGAATTCGTCCCGGCCCTGGAAGCCCGCCTGCGCCTGCATGAAGCGGCCGGCGAAGCCGACGCCGTGGAGGCCCTGGCGGCCCGCATCGTCGCGCTGGAACCGGGCCGCATCAGTGGCGAGACCCGCCTGGTCGGCGCGCTGCTGGCGCGTGACCCGGCCGCCGCCGTTGCCCACGTGCAGGGCCTGGTCGACGCGGTGCCCGAGACCCGCCGCCGCGAGCTGCGCACCTGGCTGGGCGAGGTGCAGGACCAGGCCGGCCAGCCGCGCGAAGCGCTGCGCACCTGGCTGGAGCTGCATGCCGAGCAGAACGCGGAGCGCCTGCCGCTGCCGCCGCAGGCCAAAGCACCGCCGAGCTGGCCCGACCTGGGCGAGGTCGATGCCGAAAGCGCTGCCTCCGCACCGATCTTCCTGTGGGGCGCACCGGGCTCGGGCGTTGAACGCGTGGCGGTCACCTTCGCCGGCGCGAGCCCGGTGATGCGCAGCGACCGCTTCGCGCCGACCCCGCCGGATGACGCCTTCCAGAACTACTTCACCCTGCAGAAGCTCGCTTCCGGTGACCTCAGCCCCGAGGGCCTGGTGAGCGGCTGGCGCGACACGCTGCGCCAGCGCGGCGTGCAGAACGACACCGTCATCGACTGGCTGCTGTGGTGGGACAACGCCCTGCTGTGGTCGCTGCGCCCGCACCTGCCGCAGGGCCGCCTGCTGGTGGTGCTGCGCGACCCGCGCGACATGCTGCTGGACTGGATCGCCTACGGCGCGCCGGCACCGTTCGCGGTCAACAACGTGGCCGAAGTGGCCGAGTGGCTGGCGCGTTCGATGGCCCAGGTGGCGACGCTGCACGAGCAGGACCTCTACCCGCACATGCTGATGCGCATGGACGACGTGGGCGATGACCCGCGCGTGGTTGCCGACATGCTGCAGGAGCTGTTCAACACCTCGATCCCGCCGGCCGAGCGCATCGGCCCGCCGCGTTTCCCGGCCGGCCACTGGCGCCGCTACACCGATGTGATGAGTGCAGCGTTCGATCTGTTGACCCCGGTCGCGGTGCGACTGGGCTATCCCGAAGCGTAAGGAGCCCCCCCATGCAGCTGAGCAGCAACAGCATCACCGCCGGCGCCCCGATCGACCGCGAATTCGCGGCCGGTGATGCCACTGGTTTCGCCCCGAACCGCAACCCGCACCTGGCGTGGAACGGCGTGCCCGATGGCACCCGCGCGTTCCTGCTGGTGTGCGTGGATCCGGACGTGCCGACCGTGCCCGACACGGTCGGCCGCAGTGACATGACCGTGCCGCGCGACCAGCCGCGTTGCGATTTCGTGCACTGGGTGATGGCCGATATTCCGGCGTCGGTGCATGAGATCGCCGCCGGCAGCTGCAGCGATGGCTTCGTTGCCAAGGGCAAGACGGCACCGGCCGGCCCGGCGGGCAGCCGCCAGGGCGTGAACGACTTCACCGGCTGGTTTGCCGGCAACCCGGACATGGCTGGTGATTACCTCGGCTACGACGGCCCGTACCCGCCGTTCAACGACGAGCGCGTGCACCGCTACTTCTTCCGCGTGTTCGCGCTGGACGTGGCGACGTTGGACCTGCCGCAGCGCTTCACCGCCGCCGATGCCTACCGCGCCATGCACGGCCACGTGCTGGCTGAGGCCACGCTGCACGGCACCTACACGCTGAATCCCGCGCTGTAACGGCAACCCGGCAACGCCGGCCGCTGGCCGGCGTTGCTTTTTTGTAGAGTCGAGCCATGCTCGACTGCTTTCCACGCAGACGAGCTTGGCTCGACGCTACGAAGACGAACGGCAGTACTTCGCAAACCCGTGCAGAAACGCTTGGGCTTTCTCACGATGCGATTCCGACCGCAGCACATCCGCCACCTGCTGCGGCTCCAGCCCCAGCACCGGCACGCGCAGGAACAGATCGGCACTGAGCGCCGAACTCACCGTCGACAGCACCGCGCGCAGCGCCTGCAGCATGTCCTCGCCAACATGCGAGGCGTGTACCAGCGCAATCGGCCGGCCCACGATCTGGTCGCCGGAGACCAGCCAGTCAAGGGCGTTCTTCAGCCCGCCGGGAATGCCGCGCACGTATTCCGGCTGCACACCAGCACGCCGTCGCTCTGCGCGACCGTCGCCTTGAAGCCGGTGACGCTGCCCGGCTCATCGGCGCCTTCGAGATCGGGCGAGAACACGGGCAGATCGCCAATGCCGGTGTAGACCTCCAGCGCCATGCCCGTCGGTGCGAAGGCCTGCAGCGCCCGCAGCAGCGCGGTGTTGGTGGATTGCCTTCGCACGCTGCCGGAGATGGCGAGAATCTTCATCGCCGCAAGGCTAGCACGCAGGCGTGCGCCCTCCGGGTAGGGCCGGCCGCTGGCCGGCTGTACCTTTCTGCTTTCCGTAGAGCCGAGCCATGCTCGGCTGCGCCCTTTGTAGAGCCGAGCCCATGCTCGGCTGCGCCCTTTGTAGAGCCGAGCCCATGCTCGGCTGCTTTCCACAAAGTCGAGCATGGCTCGACTCTACAGAAGCAAGCCGACTGACAGTCGGCTCTACCACGCGTTGTTCGGCCTCAGCGCTCGGTCGCCGACTCGACCACCATGTCCAGCACGTACGCCTGCGACGGTGCGTCGGCCGGCGGATTCTTCACCGCGAAGCGCTTCACGCGCACCACGTTGCGCACGCCGTCTTCGTGGGTGTAGCCCTCGATGCTGCCGTAGAAGTTCTCGAACTTGCCGGGCTCCCCCTGCTTCAGGCCCTTGTCGTCGAACTTCACCTCACGCACCTGCAGGCACTGGTAATCCGGAATCAGCGGGTGCGAGCACTTCTGGGTCTTCGCAGCCACTTCCAGGAACACGGTTTCGCCCGGGCCGCCGTAGCGGGTTTCGGCGGTCGGTTCCGGTGCGAACACCAGCACGTCGCCCTTGCCGGTGGTCAGGGTCAGCGTGCCGTCGGCATCCTGCGCGGCCTTCAGCTGGCCCTGCAGGCGGCTGGACACCGCTTCGTCCAGCGCCATCAGCGCCTTGTCGGTGCAGGCCATCATGGTCGACACCATCGCGCCCACCTTCAGCGTGCCGTTCTCCAGGGTGTAACCACCGCCGAGGCGGTTGCAGGTGTTGCTCACCGACAGGCGGCCATCGGCGAAGTCCAGGGTGACCGGCTTGTCATCGCGGGCGAACAGCGCATCAATGCGCGTGCCGTCGGCCGCGGTGGCCTGCTTCAGCAACCAGTGCTGGCTCTGCAGGCGCTGCGCATCCAGGTGCGCCAGCGTCTGCTGGTCCGCTGCCTTGGTGGCGGCCGGGGCCACGTCGTCGCCGCCGGTACCGGCCGGGGCCGGGGTCTGGCTGCAGGCGGCCAGCAGGGCCAGCGGGAGGAGCAGGGTGAGCGTGCGGTTCATGGTGATGAGTCTCCTTGAGGAACCTGGAAAAACGGGTCGGGACCGGGAATGGGGTTGCCCGGTCCCGGCGTTGTTCAGCTACCGGCAGGCAACCACAGCAGCAGTGCGGCGCCGAGGGCAATGCGGTAGACGGCAAACGCGGTGAACGTGTGCGACTTGATGTAGCCCATCAGCCACTTCACTACGACGAAGCCGGTGATGGCGGCGGCAACGAAGGCCACGCCGACGTCGGTCCAGTTCTCGCTGGCCAGGTTCCCTTCCTTGGCCAGTTCCAGGAAGGTGTAGGCGCTGGCGGCGAACATGGTGGGAATGCCCAGCAGGAACACGAACTCGGCGGCGGCCGCGCGGCGGCTCAGGCCCAGCAGCATGGCCAGGAAGATCGCCGAGGCCGAACGCGAGGTGCCGGGGAACACGCCGGCCACCACCTGCGCCAGGCCCACGCCGATCGCCACCGTCCAGGTCACCTGGTCGCGGTCGGGCAGGCGTGCGGTATAGGCCTCCACCAGCAGCATCCAGACGCCACCGATGATCAGCGCCCAGGCCACCGGGCCCACGGTTTCCGGCAGCGACCACCCGGCCTTGCGCACCACCAGGCCGACCACGGCGGTCACCAGGAAGGCCGCGCCCAGCTTGAACACGTACTCGCGGTTCTCGCGCTGGCCGAAGCCGGTGGCCAGCTGCAGCAGGCGCTGCCGGAACACCAGCACCACGGCCAGGATCGCGCCGGCCTGGATGATGATGTTGAAGAAGTCCGAACGCGCGCCAAGCCAGTGCTGGGCAATCAGCAGGTGGCCGGTGCTGGAGATCGGCAGGAATTCGGTGAGGCCTTCAAGGATGCCCAGCAACAGGGCGGAGAGCAGATCGGACATGGATGGAATGGGCGCCGGCAGCGGAAGGAAGAAGCTCGAGAGGATAGACGATCCCTGCCGCACCAAACGGGTGCGGCAGGGGGTGCACGCACCCCTTTGGTGCGCGCCGCGCTGCACCGCGCCGGGGCGCTCCTTGTGAAATCAACGACTTGCGTACGCAGAAAAGTTGGCACGGTCATTGCTCTACCTCAGTAGGCATTCATCCCCATCCGAGGTCGTACCGATGTCCGTGGAAAACGTTGAGAAGCTGATCAAGGACAACCAGATCGAGTTCGTCGATCTGCGTTTCGTGGATATGCGTGGCGTCGAACAGCACGTCACCTTCCCGGTCAGCATCATCGAACCGTCGCTGTTCGAAGAAGGCAAGATGTTCGACGGCAGCTCCATCGCCGGCTGGAAGGGCATCAACGAGTCGGACATGGTCCTGCTGCCGGATCCGGCCAGCGCCTATGTCGATCCGTTCTACGCCGATCCGACCATCGTCATCAGCTGCGACATCCTCGACCCGGCCACCATGCAGCCGTACGGCCGCTGCCCGCGCGGCATTGCCAAGCGCGCCGAGGCCTACCTGAAGTCCTCCGGCATCGCCGAAACCGCGTTCTTCGGCCCGGAGCCGGAATTCTTCATCTTCGATTCGGTCCGTTTCGCCAATGAAATGGGCAACACCTTCTTCAAGGTCGATTCGGAAGAAGCCGCCTGGAACAGCGGCGCCAAGTACGACGGCGCCAACAGCGGCTACCGTCCGGGCGTGAAGGGTGGTTACTTCCCCGTTCCGCCGACCGACACCCTGCACGACCTGCGCGCTGAAATGTGCAAGACCCTGGAACAGGTCGGCATCGAAGTGGAAGTGCAGCACCACGAAGTGGCCACCGCCGGCCAGTGCGAGATCGGCACCAAGTTCAGCACCCTGGTGCAGAAGGCCGACGAACTGCTGCGCATGAAGTACGTCATCAAGAACGTGGCGCACCGCAACGGCAAGACCGTCACCTTCATGCCCAAGCCGATCGTCGGTGACAACGGCAGCGGCATGCACGTGCACCAGTCGCTGTCCAAGGGCGGCACCAACCTGTTCTCCGGTGACGGCTACGGCGGCCTGAGCCAGCTGGCGCTGTGGTACATCGGCGGCATCTTCAAGCACGCCAAGGCCATCAACGCCTTCGCCAACTCGGGCACCAACAGCTACAAGCGCCTGGTGCCGGGCTTCGAAGCCCCGGTGATGCTGGCCTACTCGGCCCGCAACCGTTCGGCCTCGTGCCGCATTCCGTGGGTGTCCAACCCGAAGGCACGCCGCATCGAAATGCGCTTCCCCGATCCGATCCAGTCGGGCTACCTGACCTTCACCGCGCTGATGATGGCCGGCCTGGACGGCATCAAGAACCAGATCGACCCGGGCGCACCGAGCGACAAGGATCTGTACGACCTGCCGCCGGAAGAAGAAAAGCTGATCCCGCAGGTCTGCTCCTCGCTGGACCAGGCCCTGGAAGCGCTGGACAAGGACCGCGAGTTCCTCAAGGCCGGCGGCGTGATGAGCGATGACTTCATCGACGGCTACATCGCGCTGAAGATGCAGGAAGTGACCAAGTTCCGCGCGGCGACCCACCCGCTGGAATACCAGTTGTACTACGCCAGCTGACCGGGCGGCGATGGCGGTGGGACCCCCCTCCCACCCGCCGCCATCGCCTCCGTTCTTTGCGGCTGGGGAGCCGCATGGCGGGCCTCGTGCCCGCCTTGGTAGAGCGGACTGTTAGTCCGCTGATCCAGGGGCAAGAGAGAGACCGGATACGCGACATGGGCCGCCCTCCCTCCCGCGTCGGTCGTGCAAGGAGAGAGGCACGGCCGTCCCGGCCCATTACGTGTCCGGTGCAACAGCCACGGCCATCATCACGATGGCCCGTGGTTGCCTGATGCCATCGCGCGCTGGCGCGGTGGCCCCATCCACCATCGGGACATGCGCATGAAACTGATCTCCGCCATCATCCGACCGTTCAAGCTCGACGAGGTCCGCGAGGCCCTCTCCGACGCTGGCGTGTCGGGCATCACCGTGACCGAAGTGAAAGGTTTCGGTCGCCAGAAGGGCCACACCGAGCTGTATCGCGGCGCCGAGTACGTCGTCGATTTCCTGCCCAAGATCAAGATTGAAACCGTGGTCACCGACGAGCGTGCCGACGCAGTGATCGAAGCGATCCAATCGTCCGCAGGCACTGGCAAGATCGGCGACGGCAAGATCTTCGTCACTGCCGTCGAGCAGGTCATCCGTATCCGCACCGGCGAAATCGGTGCCGACGCGCTGTAACCCCTTCCGGAGACTCCCCCAAATGAAGATGCGCCTTCTCACCGGGTGGCAAGCCCGGTTCCATCTCGTGTGCCTGTTGATGCTGCTCAGCGCGCTCGCCGCCGGCGCCTGGCCGGGTACTGCGAACGCCCAGGCCCAGGTCTCGCCGCTGCCCAGCGAAACCGTCGCGGTCGAACCGCTGCAGGCTCCGGTCGCTGCGGCACCAGTTGCTGCCGAAGCCGCCGCGCCGGCCTTCGACCACGGCGACGTCGCCTGGATGCTCACCTCCACCCTGCTGGTGCTGCTGATGGTGGTGCCGGGCCTGGCCCTGTTCTACGGCGGCCTGGTGCGTTCGAAGAACGTGCTGTCGGTGCTCAGCCAGATCCTGGTGGTGTTCTCGCTGGTGCTGCTGCTGTGGGTGTCCTACGGCTACAGCGCGGTGTTCAGCGCGGGCAATCCGTTCTTCGGCTCATTCACCGAGTTCGCCTTCCTGAAGGGCTTCACCCCTGATTCGGTCGGCAACACGCCCATCAAGGGCCTGCCGGACTATCTGTTCGTCGCCTTCCAGTCGACCTTCGCCGGCATCACCACGGCGCTGATCGTCGGCTCCTTCGCCGAACGCATCAAGTTCCGCGCGGTGCTGCTGTTCTCGGCGCTGTGGTTCACCCTCAGCTACATCCCGATGGCACACATCGTCTGGGGTGGCGGTTACCTGGGTGAAATGGGCGCGATCGATTTCGCCGGTGGCACCGTGGTGCACATCAACGCGGGGGTGGCCGGCCTGGTCGGCGCGTGGTTCCTCGGCAAGCGCCTGGGCTATGGCCAGACCGCGCTGAAGCCGCACAACGTGCCGTTCACCTACATCGGCGCGATGCTGCTGTGGGTGGGCTGGTTCGGCTTCAACGCCGGCTCGGCCGCCGCGGCCGACACCGTCGCTTCGCTGGCCTTCCTCAACACCGTGCTGGCCACTGCTGCGGCCGTGCTGGGCTGGACGCTCACCGAAGCGATCACCAAGGGCAAGCCGTCGGCACTGGGCGCAGCGTCGGGTGCGGTGGCCGGCCTGGTCGGCATCACTCCGGCCTGCGGCACCGTGGGCCCGCTGGGCGCCATCGTCATCGGTCTGGTCGCCGGCGTGGTCTGCGTGTGGGGCGTCACCGGCCTGAAGCGCCTGCTGAAGGTGGACGACACCGCCGACGTGTTCGGTGTGCACGGCGTCGGCGGCATCGTCGGTGCCATCCTCACCGGTGTGTTCAGCGCGCAGTCGCTGGGCGGCACCAAGGCCGATCTGGATATCGGCCACCAGGTGTGGGTGCAGGTGGTCAGCGTCGGCCTCACCGTGGTCTGGTCGGCGGTGGTCACCGCGGCCATCCTGCTGCTGGTGAAGGTGGTGGTCGGCCTGCGCGTAACCGAAGAGGCCGAACGTACCGGCCTGGATGTCACCTCGCATGGCGAATCGGCCTACGAGGCCTGATTCAACGGCGGGCGGCCTGCGAAGGTCGCCCGCCATTTGGCACTTGGCATGGTAGGTGCCAAGCTTGCTTGGCACATCCTGCAGCGCCATCCACGCATGGCGTGGATCTACCCCATGGGCATGCATCGTCGCGCGCGATCGCGCACAATCAAACGCATGCACCCGATCCGCACCCCCCTGATGCTCTCGGCCTGCCTGCTGCTGGCCGCCTGTGCTTCCGCGCCGCAGGAAAGCCGCAATCCGCTGGCGACCTGGGTGCCATCGCCAAACCAGAACGCGCGCGATCCGGTCGTCATCGTCATCCACCACACCGAACAGGATTCGGTGCAGCAGAGCCTTCACACGCTGCGCACCTCCAACAGCGGCGGCCGGGTCAGTGCGCATTACCTCATCGGGGCCGATGGCCACCGCTACCAGCTGGTCAGCGATGAACGCCGCGCCTGGCATGCAGGTTCCGGCCGCTGGGGCACCATCACCGATCTCAACTCGGCCTCCATCGGCATCGAGCTGGACAACAACGGCAGCACGCCGTTCACGCCCGCGCAGATCACATCGCTGATCCTGCTGCTGCGTGACCTCACCGAGCGTCTGAACATCCCGCCGCGGCAGGTGATCGGTCACGCCGATCTCGCGCCGACGCGCAAGGCCGACCCCAGCCGCTTCTTCCCCTGGCAGCAGCTGGCCGAGGCCGGCTTCGGCGTGTGGCCGCGTGCCAGCGATGGCCCCGCACCGGACGGTTTCGATGCGTGGAATGCGATGGCCCGCTTCGGTTACCCGCTGGAGGATCGCGAAGCGGCCGTCGCCGCCTTCCATCGCCGCTTCCGCGGCAGTGACGACCTGCCGAAGACGCTGGATGCCGAAGACGCGCGTATCCTGCATTCGCTGCTGCTGCAGACGCCGTAGCCATCTGAGGGTAGCGCCGGGCCATGCCCGGCGAGCGCGCAGCGCGGGATCCGCTTTCCGCCGGGCATGGCCCGGCGCTACCGAAGGTTGCTCCGCCACCATCGGCCCCACTACATTGCGACGATGATCACTGTTACGTCGCCGCGCGCGTTCCTCACCTTCCTGGCCGTTGCCCTGCTCGCCGGCTGCGCCACCACCGGCACCCGTCCGGGCACACCGGCCGCCAAGCCCGCTGCCGCCACCTACGCCAAGGTCGACTGGAAGGCCCTGCCGGCGGTCTCCGATACCGACCTGCAGGCCGGCTTCGTCGCCTGGCGCAGCAGCTGCACCCGCCTGAAGAATGATGCGGTCTGGGCCCAGCCCTGCGCGACCGCGGCCACGGTGTCCGACAAGGACCCGGCGGCGATCCGCCAGTTCCTGCAGCGCGACCTCGACGTGTACGCACTGCGCGCCGGGGGCCACCAGGCCGATGGCCTGATCACCGGCTACTACGAACCCATCTATCCGGGCAGCCTCACCCGCACGGCCACGGCCACGGCCACGGTGCCGGTGTATGGCACGCCCGACGATCTGATCGTGGTACAGCTGGACAGCCTGTACCACGAGCTGAAGGGCAAGCGCCTGCGTGGTCGCCTCGACGGCAAGGTGCTCAAGCCCTATGACGACGCCGGCACCATCGCCAGCAAGGGATCCAAAGCGCCTGTGCTGGCCTGGCTGACCGACCCGATGGACCTGCAGCTGCTGCAGATCCAGGGCTCGGGCCGCGTGCGCCTGGCCGATGGCACCCAGGTGCGGCTGGCCTATGCCGAGCAGAACGGCCACCCCTACCGCGCCATCGGCCGCTGGCTGGTGGACCAGGGCGAGCTGAAGAAGGAAGACGTCACCATGGACGCGATCCGCACGTGGGCGAAGGCGCACCCGGCGCGCGTGCCGGAGCTGCTGCGCAGCAACCCCAGCTACGTCTTCTTCGTGCGCAGCGCAGACAGCCCGGAAGGCCCGCGCGGTTCGCTGAACGTGCCGCTGACCGCCGGCTACAGCGTGGCGGTGGACCGCAGCGTGGTGCCGCTGGGCAGCCTGCTGTGGCTGTCCACCACCCGCCCGGATGGCAGCCCGGTGGTGCGCCCGGTGGCCGCGCAGGACACCGGCGGCGCCATTGCCGGCGAAGTGCGCGCCGACCTGTACTGGGGCAGTGGCGATGCCGCCGGCAAGCTGGCCGGTGACATGAAGCAGAACGGCAACCTCTGGATGCTGTGGCCGAAGGGCGCGCCCCTGCCGAACTGAACCGGGAGGGGTCGGATCCCTTTCCGAAGGAAAAGGCTCTGACCCCGAATGGCTGATAATGGCGCCATTCCGAACTCTCCGGCCGCCGCTGCGGCCAGGACCCCTGCAATGAAGAACATCAAGAACAACACCGCCAAGAAGTACTACAAGCACTGGGCCGAATCGGGCCTGGGCAAGGGCAACGTGCTGATGGAAGCCCGCGGCGAGAAGATCGTGCGCCAGGTGGAAATCTACGGCACCAAGCTGGTCTGGGCCGATGAGCACGGCCAGAGCGACGACCGTTTCATGCTGGCCGACCAGCCGGTGTCGTTCCTCGATTTCGACGAGGACGACGAAATCTCCGCGCGCGAATTTGAAAGCGCCTGGAAGAAGGCCAGGGAAGCCACCGGCTACCCGGTGTAAGCACCGCTCCACCCCGCTTTGTAGAGTCGAGCCATGCTCGACTGCTCTATCGCCCTTGTAGAGTCGAGCCATGCTCGACTGCTCCATCGCCCTTGTAGAGTGGGGGGGGGGGGGGGGGGGGGGGGGGGGGGGGGGGGGGGGGGGGGGGGGGGGGGGGGGGGGGGGGGGG
>NZ_JAMOKY010000047.1:0-26802 GCF_024499815.1 Stenotrophomonas testudinis
ACGACCTATAAACGATTAAGTCGTAACTGGTGGGGGGTGGTGATTTGTTAAATCCATGGGGGCTCGATGGCGCCATCCATGGCGCCAACGGTCCTGGATCGGCTGGCCTGCCGCCTCTCGATACATTGCGAGTGGCGGACGCAGGTCTGGACGCCGGAGTTGAATTGGCTGCGGAGGAGCGAGGCTGTTTGTGCCGCCGTCGCGGGAGACTGTAAGGAGGGTGGCCCGCCTCCTCAAGCGCAGGAACAGGGAGGCGCCACTGCGACCAACCGCCCGAAGCCACAAACCTCGAAAAACAGAAAAGCCCGCACGAAGAAAAGCCCGCACGAAGGCGGGCTTTTTCGGTTCCTGCTGCTGCGACTGGTGCTCCCTAGGGGACTCGAACCCCTGTTTTAGCCTTGAGAGGGCCACGTCCTAACCACTAGACGAAGGGAGCATAAAATTGTCGCTGCCGAGGCAGGAGCGCTAGTATATGCACCTCGATGCCATTGGGCAATCCCGAAACTTCAACCGGAAGCGCCAACATCAATTCCTCTGCTCCATCACCGTTCAGCCTGCGCGTCATCCCTCGCGACCAGCACACGATCTCCCGCAAGGACATCAGCCCGAACGCTCTGCGCGTGCTGTACCGCCTGCGCGATTCCGGCTTCGGCGCCTACCTTGTCGGCGGCGCCGTGCGCGATCTGCTGGTCAATGGCCGCCCCAAGGATTTCGACGTGGCCACCGACGCCACGCCCGAACAGGTCAAGCAGCTGTTCCGCAACTGCCGCCTGATCGGCCGCCGTTTCCGCCTGGCCCACGTGGTCTTCGGCCGCGAGATCATCGAAGTCGCCACCTTCCGCGCCAACAGCGATGACGGCAGCGGCGACCGTGAAATGGAAAACGGCATGCTCGTGCGCGACAACGTGTACGGCACCATCGAAGACGACGCCCTCCGCCGCGACTTCACCTGCAATGCCCTGTACTACGCCATCGAGGATTTCTCGGTGCGCGATTACACCGGCGGCTTCGAAGACGTGCAGGCGCGCCTGATGAAGCTCATCGGCGATCCGGTGCAGCGCTACCAGGAAGACCCGGTGCGCATGCTGCGTGCGGTGCGCCTGGCGGCCAAGCTCGGCTTCCAGATCGAAGAGGGCACCGCCGCGCCGATCCCGCACCTGGCCAACCTGCTCAACGAGGCCGCCCCGGCGCGTCTGTTCGAGGAAGTGCTGAAGCTGTTCCTGTCCGGGCACGGCGTCGCCAGCTTCGAAGGCCTGGAACGTTACGGCCTGTTCGACGTGCTGTTCCCCGAGAGCGCCAAGGCCCTCAAGTCCAACCGTACCGGCGCGCTGCGCCGCATGCTGGTGGAAGGCCTGGCCAATACCGATGCGCGCGTGGCCAACGACGAGCCGGTGTCGCCGGCATTCCTCTTTGCGCTGCTGCTGTGGCCGGCGTACTGCCGCGCCCAGGCCAGCCTGCTCAAGCAGGGCGTGGCGCCGGAAGAGGCGCAGCGTCGCGCCGCCGACCGGGTCACCGTGCAGCAGCTGAGCACCATCGCCCTGCCGCGCCGCTTCTCGCTGCCGATGCAGGAAATCTGGCTGCTGCAGTCGCGCTTCAGCTCGCGCCAGCGCAAGCGCGTGTTCCGCACGCTCACCCATCCGCGTTTCCGCGCCGCGTTCGACTTCCTGGCCCTGCGCCAGGTCGCCTCGGCCGAGCACGAAGCCGACGTGGCGTTCTGGCGCGGAGCGCAGGCGCAGTCCGGGCATGAGCTGGAATCCTCGCTGGATGCCATCCACACCGATGGCGGGGACGAAGACGGTGGGGCAACGCGCAAGCGTCGCCGCCGTCGTCGTCGCACCGGTGCTGCCGCCGGCGGCGCCGCCGAGTAAGCCATGAGCCTTGCCTGGATCGGCCTGGGGGCCAACCTGGGTGACGCGGTCACCACCGTCCGCGCGGCCATCGCCGCGCTGGATGGCCTGCCCGGCACGCAGCTGCGGCAGGCCTCCCGCCTGTACGCCACGCCGGCCTGGGGCAACGAAGACCAGCCGCCGTTCGTCAACGCGGCCGCCGCGGTTGAGACCACCCTGGCTGCCGGCGATCTGTTGCAGGCGATGCTCGCGCTGGAACAGCAGTTCGGCCGCGTGCGCGACCCCGCCGTGCACTGGGGCCCGCGCGCGCTCGACCTGGACCTGCTGCTGTACGGCGAGCAGGTGTTGGATGAGCCCGGCCTGCAGGTACCGCATCCCTACCTGCACGAACGCGCCTTCGTGCTGGTGCCGTTGGCCGAGATCGCACCGGATCTGGCCATTCCCGGGCATGGACGCGTGCAGGATGCAGTGGTGCGGGTCGATGCCTGCGGGATCGCGCCGATAGGGTGATAATGACCGGGTTATCTCCCCCGGTTATCAGCACATGAGCACCCACGCAGACAGCAAGCCCTGGACCGTTCCCGCACTGGCCGAAGCCAAGCGTAATGGCCAGAAGCTGGTCATGTTGACCGCTTACGACGCCAGCTTTGCCCGTACGTTCGACGCCAATGGCGTGGACCTGATCCTGATCGGCGATTCGCTGGGCATGGTCGTGCAGGGCCATGATTCAACCCTGCCGGTGACCGTTGCCGACATGGTCTATCACACCCGTGCGGTGTCCCGCGTGCTGCAGCGTGCGCTGCTGGTGGCCGACCTGCCGTTCGGCGCCGACGCCACCCCCGAGCGCGCGCTGGAGGCTTCGCTGCAGCTGCTGCAGGCCGGCGCCGAGATGGTCAAGATCGAAGGTGCCGGCTTCAAGGTCGACATCGTGCGCTATCTGGTCGAGCGCGAGATTCCGGTCTGCTCGCACCTGGGCCTGACCCCGCAGTCGGTGCTGCGCCTGGGCGGCTTCAAGATCCAGGGCCGTGGCGATGCCGCGCGCCAGCTGGTGGAAGATGCCAAGGCCGTAGCCGCCGCCGGTGCCGCGCTGATCGTGCTCGAATGCGTGCCGACCCCGGTGGCTGCCGAAGTGACCGCTGCCGTTGGCGTGCCGACCATCGGCATCGGTGCCGGCCCGCAGTGCGATGGCCAGGTGCTGGTGATGCACGATTTCATCGGCCTGGACAGCGGCCACCGCCGTCCGAAGTTCGTCAAGGACTTCCTGGCCGAAGGCGGTTCGGTGGCCGGTGCCACCCGCGCCTATGCCGACGCTGTGCGCGACGGCAGCTTCCCCGACGAACAGCACGCCTACGCCCAATGATCCAGACCTTCAACGAGCTCGGCGCACTGCGCGAGCAGATCGCACAGTGGAAGCAGCAGGGCCTGCGCGTGGCGCTGGTGCCGACCATGGGCAACCTGCACGGTGGCCACCATTCGCTGGTGACGCTGGCGCGGCAGTACGCCGACAAGGTCGTGGCAAGCATCTTCGTCAATCCGACCCAGTTCGGGCCGAATGAGGACTTCAGCCGCTACCCGCGTACGCCCGAGGCCGACGTGGCCGGGCTGGAGCAGGTCGGCTGCGATGCGGTGTGGCTGCCCAGCGTCGAGGCGATGTACCCGCTGGGTGTGGACAGGACCACGCAGATGCACGCCCCGGGCGTGAGCGAAGTGCTGGAGGGCGCCAGCCGCCCCGGTCACTTCGATGGCGTCTGCACGGTGGTCGCGCGCCTGTTCCTGCAGGTGCAGCCGGACGTGGCCGTGTTCGGCCGCAAGGACTACCAGCAGCTGGCCGTGATCAAGCAGATGGTGGCCGAGCTGTCGTTCCCGATCCAGATCGTCGGTGCCGAGATCGTGCGTGACGACGATGGCCTGGCCAAGAGCTCGCGCAACCAGTACCTGGACGCCAGCCAGCGCCCGCTGGCCACCACCATCCACCGCACCCTGCTGGGCATGCGCGAGGGCTATGTGGCCGGGCAGACGCGTGCGCAGATCGAGGCCGGTGCCACCGCCGCGCTGCAGGCTGCCGGCTTCCAGGTCGACTACGCGGTGCTGCGCACCCCCGAGCTGGCCGAGCCGACCTTCGACGGCGGCGGCCGGGTGGCGCTGATCGCCGCCCGCCTCGGCAGCACCCGGTTGATCGACAACCTGGAGTTCTGAGTTCCGGCGGCGCAGGTGATGCACGGGGTCAGCTCCCTTTTCCTGGGGAAAAGGGAGCTGACCCCGGTTTCACCGCGTACCTGAACGGGTTGCCGGCCGTGATGCCCCGCGCTGCGCGGGTGCTAGAATCCCCGCTTTCCTTTGCGTTGTGCCGTGCCATGCATCTGTCCCTGCTGAAGACCAAGATCCACCGCGCCACCGTTACCCATTCCGAGCTGAACTACGAAGGCTCGATCGCCATCGACGACAACCTGCTGGCTGCCACGGGCATCCGCGAGTTCGAGCAGGTGCACATCTGGGACGTGACCAACGGTGCGCGCTTCTCGACCTACGCCATCCGTGCCGAAGCCGGCAGCGGCGTGGTGTCGCTCAACGGTGGCGCTGCACGCCACGTGCAGGTCGGTGACATCATCATCATCGCTGCGTTTGCCAGCATGACCGAGCAGGAAGCCGACAGCTTCAAGCCGAAGCTGGTGTACGTGGACGGCAACAACCAGATTACCCACACCAACGACACGATCCCGACCCAGGCCGCATGACAACGAACAACGGATTCGACTCGCTCCACTCCCACGCCCAGCGCCTGAAGGGCGCAAGCATCCCCAGCCTCCTCGCCGCCGAACCCGGCCGCGTGCAGGACCTGGCGCTGCGGGTCGGTCCGTTGTACGTCAATTTCGCCCGGCAGAAATACGATGCCGCGGCGCTGCAGGCGTTGCTGGCACTCGCCGCCGACCGTGATGTCGGCGGTGCCATCACCCGTCTGTTCCGTGGCGAGCAGGTCAACCTGACCGAAGGTCGCGCCGCGCTGCACACCGCGCTGCGTGGCGACCGGGTCGATGCGCCGGTGGCGGCCGAGGCCTATGCCACCGCGCGCGAAATCCGCCAGCGCATGGGCGTGCTGGTGCGCGCGCTGGAAGACAGCGGCGTGACCGACGTGGTCAGCGTCGGCATCGGCGGTTCCGACCTGGGCCCGCGCCTGGTCGCCGATGCGCTGCGCCCGGTCAGCGGTGCGCGCCTGCGCGTGCATTTCGTGTCGAACGTGGACGGCGCCGCCATGCAGCGCACGCTGGCCACGCTGGATCCGGCCAAGACCGCCGGCATCCTCATTTCCAAGACCTTCGGTACCCAGGAAACCCTGCTCAACGGGCAGATCCTGCACGACTGGCTGGGTGGCAGCGAGCGCCTGTACGCGGTCAGCGCCAACCCCGAGCGTGCGGCCAAGGCCTTCGCCATCGCCGCCGATCGTGTGCTGCCGATGTGGGACTGGGTGGGTGGCCGTTATTCGCTGTGGTCGGCGGTCGGTTTCCCGATCGCGCTGGCCATCGGCTTCGAGCGTTTCGAACAGCTGCTGGACGGTGCCGCGCAGATGGATGCGCACGCGCTGGACGCGCCGCTGGAGCGCAACCTGCCGGTGCTGCACGGCCTCACCGACATCTGGAACCGCAACGTGCTGGGCCATGCCACGCACGCGGTGATGACCTATGACCAGCGCCTGGCGCTGCTGCCGGCCTACCTGCAGCAGCTGGTGATGGAAAGCCTGGGCAAGCGCGTGCAGCGCGACGGCCAGCCGGTCACCACCGACACCGTGCCGGTGTGGTGGGGCGGGGCGGGTACCGATGTGCAGCACAGCTTCTTCCAGGCGTTGCACCAGGGTACCAGCATCATCCCGGCCGACTTCATCGGCTGCGTGCACAACGATGATCCGTACACGGTCAACCACCAGGCGCTGCTGGCCAACCTGCTGGCGCAGACCGAGGCGCTGGCCAACGGCCAGGGCAGCGATGACCCGCACCGCGATTACCCGGGCGGCCGCCCGAGCACGCTGATCCTGCTGGACGCGCTGACCCCGCAGGCGCTGGGCGCTCTGATCGCCATGTACGAACACGCCGTGTACGTGCAGTCGGTCATCTGGAACATCAACGCCTTCGACCAGTTCGGTGTCGAGCTGGGCAAGCAGCTGGCCAGTGGCCTGCTGCCGGCGCTGCAGGGCGAGGATGTGGCGATTGCCGATCCGATGACCCGCGAGATCCTGGCGCAGCTGAAGCGCTGAGGTACGGCCGCCGGGCCATGCCCGGCGAACGCAAGGTCCGCCCGGTAGTGCCGGGCTACGCCCGGCGGATTCGCCGCGTCAGCGGCTCGGGTCGCGTTCCGGGCTCGGCCGCTTGGCCAGCTTGCGCTGCAGCGAGCGCCGGTGCATGCCGAGCAGGCGTGCGGCGGCCGACACATTGCCGCCGGTCTCATGCATCGCCTGCTGGATGTGTTCCCACTGCAGGCGGCTGATCGGCGTCATCGCGTCGGGCACTTCCATTTCGCCGTCGTCGGCCGGCCCGTCGTCTTCCTCGCCCAGCGCACGCAGGATCATCGGCACCGTCGCCGGCTTCGGCAGGTAGTCATCCGCACCCAGCTTGATCGCCTCCACTGCGGTGGCGATGCTGGCGTAGCCGGTCACCAGCAGGATCCGCATGTCCGCGCGCAGGGCACGCAGTGGCTGGATCAACGCCAGCCCGGAATCGCTGCCCAGCTTCAGGTCGATCAGCGCGAACGCCGGCGGATGCTGGCGGGCCAGGGCCAGCGCGCTGGCGGCATCCTGTGCGGTCTGCGTCTCCAGCCCCTTGCGGGCCAGGCTGCGCTGCAGCGTGCGCAGGTACAGTTCGTCGTCGTCGACCAGCAGGCCGAGGGTTGAGGTACTCATGGGGTTTCCTCGTGGGGAGCCAGCGGCAGGCGGAAGCCGACGCGGCTGCCGGCGCCTTGCGCCGGGCGCATCCACATCTCGCCCTGCAGCCGTTCGATGGTGGCGTGGGACAGGGCCAGGCCGACGCCCATGCCCTCACTCTTGCTGCTGCCGAACAGCTTGCCCGGCAGCACCGCGGCGCGCGCGTTGAAGCCATGGCCGTAGTCGCGCACTTCGCCGATCAGATCCTCGCCGTCGATCCGCAGCTCCAGGTCCACGCGCGGTCGCCCGGCCTGTTCGCCGGCATCGGCGGCGTTGTTCAGCAGCACCATCAGAAGGTGGCCAACGCCGGGGTCCAGCGGCAGCCGCAGCGGTGCATCGTCATTGCGGTGCAGGTCGATGGTCGGGCGCACCAGACGCCACTGTTCCAGCACCTGCTGGGCGCTGGAATGGCTGCGGCCGGGGCCGTCGGTGGAGGCCGGTGCAGCCAGCGCCAGCACGCGCTCACGGCATTGCACCAGCAGCTCGCGCAGGGTTTCCATGTCCTCGCGCACTTCCGGTTCTTCGCTGCGCTCGGCCACATCGTCGGCGAGCAGGGTCATGGTCGCCAACGGGGTGTTCAGTTCGTGCGCCACCGAGGCGGCGTGGGTGGCCAGGGCGACGATGCCTTCGTTGCGGGCGAAACGCTCGCGCAGCGCCGACAGTTCCAGTTCGCGCACGCGCAGGGCCATCGCCAGGCGGGTGGAGAAGGTCAGTACTACCGCGGCCGACAGCAGGAAATTGGCGACCACGCCCCAACGGTTGAGATCGAGTGCGCGGAAGTAGCCGCTCGGCAGCGGTTGCCCGAACAGGCCGCTGGCGGCGTAGCCGAGCAGGCAGGCGGTGGCCACCGCCAGCGCCCAGCGCAGGGGCAGGGCGAAGGCGGCCAGCGCGATCAGGATCAGGAACAGCGAGCCGAAGGGGTTGGCGATGCCGCCACTCCAGCCGACCATCCAGGTCAGGATGATCACATCGACCAGGATGTGACCGAACGCGGTCAGCGGCGCGGTGTCGTCGGGCTCCGGGCGCAGCTGCGTATACAGGTTGAATACGGCCAGCACGGCCACGCCCGCCCACAGCGGCAGCTGCGGCAGCGGCAGGCCAAGGACCCAGGTGGCGACCAGGATCGTCGTGGCCTGGCCGGCCACGGCCAGCCAGCGCAGGCTGCACAGGGTGCGTAGGAAGGGGGCGTCGGGACCGGTCATGCCCGACCATCGTATGCGTTCACCGGGCAACCTGCCTGCGACAATCGGCCGCAGACGTGCCGACGGCTGAATGGGAATCGCCCGGAAGGCAGGGCCGGGCGGTAGAATGCGCCCATGCACGACGCCGTCACCCGCCCGACCCAACCCTCCGATGCCACCGCCTGGTCCCGTCGCCAGACCCATGCCGTCCAGATCGGCGGGGTCACCGTAGGTGGCGGCAAGCCCGTGGTGGTGCAGTCGATGACCAACACCGACACCTCCGACGTCGCCTCCAGCGTGAAGCAGGTGGCCGAGCTGTGGCGGGCTGGTTCGGAAATGGTGCGCCTGACCGTCAATACCGCGGAAGCGGCCGCGGCCATTCCGCGCATCGTCGACAAGCTGGCGATGATGGGCATCGACGTGCCGCTGATCGGTGACTTCCACTACAACGGCCACCAGCTGCTGACGGCCGAGCCGGCCTGTGCCGAAGCGCTGGCCAAGTACCGCATCAACCCGGGCAACGTCGGCTTTGGCAAGAAGAAGGACCTGCAGTTCGCCCAGCTGATCGAGTTCGCCATCCGCTACAACAAGCCGGTGCGCATCGGTGCCAACTGGGGTTCGCTGGACCAAGCCCTGGCGGCGAAGCTGATGGACGAGAACAACCATCGCGAACAGCCCTGGGACGCCGGCCGCGTGCTGCGCGAGGCGCTGATCCGTTCGGCGCTGGATTCGGCCGAGCAGGCGGTGGAGATCGGCCTGCCGCGCGATCGAATCATCCTTTCGGCCAAGGTCAGCGGCGTTCAGGAACTGATCGCGGTGTACCGCGACCTGGCCCAGCGTTCGGATTTCGCCCTGCACCTGGGCCTGACCGAAGCCGGCATCGGCAGCAAGGGCATCGTCGCTTCGGCGGCGGCGCTGAGCGTGCTGCTGCAGGAAGGTATTGGTGACACCATCCGCATTTCGCTGACGCCCGAGCCGGGCCAGTCGCGTACGCAGGAAGTGATCGTCGCCCAGGAACTGCTGCAGACCACCGGCCAGCGCGCCTTTACCCCGCTGGTCACCGCCTGCCCGGGCTGCGGCCGCACCACCTCCGAGTTCTTCCAGGAACTGGCCAAGGTCGTGCAGAACCACGTGCGCGAGAAGATGCCGGTCTGGAAGGTGCAGCACCCCGGTGCGGAGAACATGACCCTGGCGGTGATGGGCTGCATCGTCAACGGCCCGGGTGAGTCGCGCCACGCCAACATCGGCATTTCCCTGCCGGGCACCGGCGAAACCCCGGCCGCGCCGGTGTTCGTCGACGGCGAGAAGAAGGTGACCCTGCGTGGCGACAACATCGCCCAGGAATTCGTTGCCCTGATCGACGATTACGTCGAACAGAAGTATGTCCGGATCGCCGGGTAAGCCGGCGATCCTGGCCGCGCCGGAACCGGCGTCCGGCTTCCGACACTGGATGGGGCGCAATACGTGGCGCCTGGTGCTGCTGTTTGCCGGCGTGCTGCTGCCGCTGGCCGGCTTCGTTGCCCTGGCCGATGAAGTGCACGAGTTCGAGTCGTTCCATTTCGACGCCCCACTGCTGTGGCAGATGCACGGGCTGCACTCGCCATCGCTGGACCGTTGCTTCGTGCTGCTGTCGAAACTGGGCTACGAATGGTTCCTGATCCCGGCGGACGTGCTGATCGTCGGCGCCCTGCTGTGGCGGCGGCGCTGGCGCGAGGCGACCTTCGTGGCCGTGTGCTTCGTCGGCTCGGCGCTGCTGAACATGGGCAGCAAGCAGTTCTTCCAGCGCGACCGCCCCAGCCTGTGGGAATCGATTGCGCCGGAATCGACGTTCAGCTTCCCCAGCGGCCACGCGATGGGCACCATGACCCTGGCCGCGACCCTGGTGCTGCTGGCGTGGAACACCCGCTGGCGCTGGCTGGTACTGGTGCTGGCGCCGCTGTTCAGCCTGCTGGTCAGCCTCTCGCGGGTCTACCTCGGGGTGCATTACCCCTCCGATATCCTCGCCGGTTGGTGTGCGGCGCTGGTTTGGGTGGTAGGGTGCTATCTGGTCATGTTCAGTCGCCGGCAACCTTGGCGACACCGCGGTTCGCCGCCAGCAGCGGCCAGCGAAGCGATCGCAACAGGGGAGTGACGTGGATGCCCCTTCGGGGACGTCCATGCAGCAGCAGGTTGTTTCGTTGTAACGGGTTCTGTGGGACAGGGGGCAACATCGATGTGCGAAGAATGTGATGCGCAAGGCAGAACGCCGTTTTTGCGCAGTCGTCGTGCTTGCGATGTCCGGATGCCCTGCCTAGCGTGGCCCGCAATGGCCGCATTCGAAGAGGTACGTGAATGACGATTCGAGTCTACCTGGTGGACGACCACGCACTGGTCCGCACCGGTATGAAGATGATCCTGTCGAGTGAAACCGACATCGAGGTGGTGGGCGAAGCCGAGACCGGCGAAGACGGCCTGCGCGAGATCCGCCAGCTGCTGCCGGACGTGGTCCTGTGCGACCTGCACCTGCCGGGCGTCAGCGGCATGGAGGTGACCGAGCGCATCGTCCGTGGCCACCGCGCCACGCGCGTGGTGATCGTGTCCGTGCTGGAAGACGGCCCGCTGCCGAAGCGACTGCTGGAGGCGGGTGCCGCCGGCTACATCGGCAAGGGCTGCGATGCGCAGGAGCTGCTGCGTGCGGTGCGTGACGTCGCGGCCGGGCGCCGCTACCTGGGCACCAGCATCGCGCAGAACCTGGCGCTGTCCACGGTGGAAGGCAATGCCTCGCCGTTCGATACGCTGTCGCCGCGCGAGCTGGAAGTGGCGCTGCTGCTGACCCAGGGCCTGCGCCAGGAAGACATCGCGCGGCGCTTGAGCCTGAGTGCGAAGACGGTGAATACGCACAAGGCGAGGTTGTTCGAGAAGATGGGGATCAGCGACAACATTGCGTTGGCGCGCATGGCCAGCCAGTACGGGCTGGTGGATCCGGCACGGCCGCTGTAACGGGGTTCGGCCAACGGCGAAGCCCCTCGCGGTGGTGGTGCGGTTGGATTTCTGGGGTTGGCCGGGCGGATGGGCTGTGCAGGGGACGCTGCAAGTACGTCCCTGCAAGCTCGGTCGCCGCATCCATGCGGCTCACACTCGCGCGAACCCAACCTGCCCGACCTTGGACAGTTTCCTGTGGCATCCGCCGCGGAACGAAGCAAGGAAGAGCAGTAGAGCCGAGCCCATGCTCGGCTGCTTTCCGGTCCGCTGGCGCGGAGCCGAGCGTGGGCTCGGCTCTACACCTGTGCTGGGCTCAGTGGCCGCGGACGCGCTTGATGATCTTCGCGGCGTCGGCGGCGCTGGCGCGCACCTTGTCCCATTCGCCGTCGGCGATCCAGTTGCCCGGCACCATCCACGAGCCACCGATGCAGACCACGTTCTTCTGCTCGAGGTACTCGGCGGCGGTGTTTTCGGTGATGCCACCGGTCGGGCACAGCTTCAGGTCGGCCACCGGGCCGGCCAGGCCCTTGATCATCGCCAGGCCACCCACGGCCGTGGCCGGGAACAGCTTGCACACGCGGAAGCCGCGCGCGTAGAGCGACAGCAGCTCGGTCGGCGTGGCCGCACCCGGCACCACCGGCAGCGGTGCCGCCGCCAGCGCATCGGCCAGCACCGGCGGCGTACCCGGCGTCACCAGGAAATCCGCGCCCGCATCGATCGACTGCTGCATCTGCTCGACGGTCAGCACCGTGCCCGCACCCACCACCACATCGGGCAGTTCGCGCTTGAGCATCGCCAGCGCTTCCATCGCCACCGGCGTACGCAGCGTCAGCTCGATCGCCGGCAGGCCACCTTCCAGCAGCGCCGCACTCACCGCACGCGCCTGGTCCAGCGTATGAATCGTCACCACCGGCAGGATGCCCGCCGCATGCAGCAGTTCTGCCGCCTTCACCTGGTGTTGTTCGATATCCATGCTTTTGCCCTTGCTCTCGTCTTTGCTTTCAATGATCACTTCGCGGCGCGGAGGCGCCAGCAGACTGTCCGGAGGCGGCGGGTAGCCCCCACCAGGACCGCAGGCGCCATGGATGGCGCCTACGAGCCCCCATGGATGGGTTCACGGCGTGTCCTGGTGGGGGCTGCCCGCCGCCTCAACCAGAACACTGACCGCCAACGCGAACCCGCAGCGCTCTTCGAACAACTCAGGCGTCCTTCGCCTCATGCGGCGCCGCCGCAGCCGCAGCATCGTGCCCCAGCTCATACTCAGAATCGTAATCCCACGGCCCACCATCTGCCGCCGCCGGCCCGCACGAAATCGAAACCGCCCCCTGGTCCGCCGGACCCACCACGCGACGATTGATCGCGAACAGGTTGCGGCCCAGGTCATGCGCCGCCGGTGCCGTGTTCGGCGCCAGCGAACGCGCCGCCCACTCGGCCGCATCCACCAGCACTTCCAGCGTGCCGGCTTCACCGTCCAGGCGGATCATGTCGCCCTCGCGCACCTTGGCCAGCGGGCCACCGCGCGCCGCTTCCGGCGTCACGTGGATCGCCGCCGGGATCTTGCCCGAGGCACCGGACAGGCGACCGTCGGTGACCAGCGCCACGCGCCGGCCCTGGTTCTGCAGCAGGCCCAGCAGCGGCGCCAGCGAATGCAGTTCCGGCATGCCGTTCGCACGCGGGCCCTGGTAACGCACCACCGCCACGAAATGCTCCGGCAGCAGGCCACCGGCGTGCAGCTTGTTCAGCACCTGCGGTGCATCGACCACCACGGCCGGAGCCTCGATGGTGCGGTACTGCGGCTTCACTGCCGACAGCTTGATCAACGACTTGCCCAGATTGCCGCGCAGCAGCCGCAGGCCACCCTGGCTTTCGAACGGGTTGTCGACGCTGCGCACCACTTCTTCATCGGCGCTGCGTTCAAGGCCCGGCAGGTAGACCAGCTTGCCGTCGCGCAGCTGCGGCTCGCGGGCGTAGTCGGCCATGCCGCCACGGGCCACGCTGACGATATCGCCGTGCATCAGGCCGGCCTTGATCAGCTCGCCGAACACGAACGCCGGGCCACCGGCTGCCGCGAAGCGGTTCACGTCGGCCTCGCCGTTCGGATAGACGCGGGCCAGCAGTGGAACCAGCTGCGACAGTTCGTCGAAGTCGTCCCAGGTCAGCACGATGCCGGCGGCACGGGCCACGGCGATCCAGTGGATGGTGTGGTTGGTCGAACCACCGGTGGCCATCAGCGCGATGACCGCGTTGAGGATCGCGCGCTCGTCGATGATGCGGCCCAGCGGACGGAAGTCGTCGCCCAGCGCGGTAATGTCCAGCGCACGCTGGGTGGCTTCGCGGGTCAGCGCGTCGCGCAGCGGCGTATCCGGGTTGACGAAGGACGCACCCGGCAGCTGCACGCCCATCGCTTCCAGCAGCACCTGGTTGGAATTGGCGGTGCCGTAGAAGGTGCAGGTGCCGACGCCGTGGTACGAGGCGGACTCGGCTTCCAGCAGTTCCTCGCGGGTGGCTTCGCCGGCGGCGTAGCGCTCGCGCACTTCGGCCTTCTGCTTGTTGGGAATGCCTGGGGTCATCGGGCCGGCCGGCACGAACACCGCCGGCAGGTGGCCGAAGGCCAGTGCGCCGATCAGCAGGCCGGGCACGATCTTGTCGCACACGCCGAGGTGGATGGTGGTGTCGAACATGTCGTGGCTGAGGCCGATGGCCGTGGCCTGCGCGATCACATCGCGAGAGAACAGCGACAGTTCCATGCCGCCACGACCCTGGGTCACGCCGTCGCACATCGCCGGCACCGCGCCGGCCACCTGTGCGGTCGCGCCGAGTTCGCGGGCGACCTCACGGATCTGCTCCGGGTAGGTCTCGAACGGCTGGTGCGCCGACAGCATGTCGTTGTAGGCGGTGATGATGCCCAGGTTCGGGGTCACGCCGCCGCGCAGGCGGCTCTTGTCGGTCGTGCCGCAGGCGGCGAAGCCGTGGGCGAGGTTGCCGCAGCTCAGGCGGCTGCGGAACGGGCCATCGCGCAGGGCGGCGTCGATCGCGGCCAGGTAGGCGGCGCGCGACGCGGCGCTGCGGCGGATGACGCGATCGGTGATGGCTTGCAGTTGCGGATGGAGGCTCATTGGCTACCAGCGTTCAAGGTGGCGAGAGGCAAGCGGCAGCGGACGCCGCCGCCGACGTCAATCAGCCCAGTGCACGCGCAGGCGCGCGCCGTCCAGGTTGATTGCATTGAGGATCGGGTACTGCTGCGCGTCGTTGCTGTCCAGCGCCTGGCGCAGCACATGCAGCTTCTGCTTGCCGCGCAGCAGCAGCAGCCGCTGGCGGCACTGGCCCAGACCGAGCGGGGTCAGGGTGATGCGCAGCGGCCACTGGTTGGCACCGGGGCAGCCGGTGGCATCCAGCGCGGCGTAGGGCAGGGTGCTTTCCAGGGCACGGGCCAGATCCTTCGAGCCCGGGAACAGCGAGGCGGTGTGGCCATCGTTGCCCATGCCCAGCGCCACGACGCTCGGCGCCTGGCTGTGCTGGGCCTGCAGGTTGGCGGTGTACACGCATTCGGGCAGCGGCTTGCCGATGCGCACCAGCGGATCGAAGTGGGCACCTTCGGCGCGCTTGAGCAGGTGCTCGCGCACCAGCCAGGCGTTGCTGTCGCGATCCTGCGGCGACAGCCAGCGCTCATCGGCCAGGCTCACTTCCACCCGGTCCCAGAGCACGTCCAGCTCGGCCAGCGCCTGGTACACCGGCGCCGGGGTGGTGCCACCGGACAGCAGGATGCGGGCGCGGCCCACTTCGTTGATGTCGTGGTTGATCGCTTGGGCCATTTCGGCGGCCACCGCTTCGATCCAGCCATCGGCATCGCCATGGCTGATGAAATCGATGCGGTCGTCGTTGAAGGTCGGGCTCATGCGGCAACTCCTGTAGCGTCACGTTCGGCGTCGGCGGCATAGGCGGCGGCGCCCAGCAACCCGGGGCAGGGGTGCATGATCGCCAGCGACGGCACCCGCGCCATGATCGAAGAGAACCGGCCCTTGTGTTCGAAGCGTTGGCGGAAACCGGAATGCTGCAGCGAATCGAGCATCTTCGGCACCAGCCCACCGGTCAGGAACACGCCGTCCCAGGCGCCCTGCACCAGCACCAGGTCACCGGCGATGGCGCCGAACACGGCGCAGAACACGTCCACCGTGCGCATCGCCTGCGGGTCACCCAGCGCGGCACGCGCGGTGACGTCGGCCGGCTGCAGCTGGCCCGGATCGAAACCGGCCATCTCGCATACGGCGCGATGGATGTTGACCAGGCCGGGGCCGCAGATCAGGCGTTCGTTGGAGACGCGGCCGAACTGCTCCGACAGGATCTCCAGGATACGGATCTCCTCCGGCGTCCCCGGCGGGAAGCTGACGTGGCCACCCTCGGTTTCCAGTGGGTAGCTGCGGCCGTGGCGCACGATCAGGCCGCCGACACCGAGGCCGGTGCCCGGACCGATCACGCCGTAATTGCGCGATTCGCCCGGTGCGGCCGGGGTCCAGTGCGCGCCGCCGATCTGGATCACGTCATGCGGCTGCAGCAGGGCCACGGCCATCGCCTGTGCGGCGAAGTCGTTGATGAGGTGCAGTTCGTCGAACCCGAGCATGGCCGCGGTGCGGCTCCGCGAGATCACCCACGGGTGGTTGGTGATGCGTGCTTCGTCGCCGTCCACGCGGCCGGCCACCGCGAACACGCCGCGGCGCGCAGTGGCGCCGGCCTGTTCAAGGTAGTGGCGCGCGGCATCACCCAGCGAGGGGAACTCGGCTACCGCGTATTCGCGGATGCTGTCCTGCTGCAGGGGCGCGTCCAGCGAGGTGTCGGCGAGGGCGAAGCGGGCGTTGGTGCCGCCGATGTCGGCGACCAGCACGGGCTGGCTGCCGACACTCATGCCGATGCTCCGCTGTCCGGGGCGTCAACACCCTGCGGCAGGAAGTCGGTGGCGTTGTCCGGGCCCCACTGGCCGGCCGGGTAGGGTTCCAGCGGCAGGTTGGCGGCCTTCCAGGCATCGGCCACGCTGTCGATCCAGGCCCAGGCCGCGCGCACTTCGTCGTCGCGCACGAACAGGGTGTGGTTGCCGTTGAAAGCATCCAGGAACAGGCGCTCGTAGGCGATGCGGCGATGCAGGCCGGTCGGCACGGACAGTTCCAGTTCCAGCGGGTGCAGTTCCAGCGCGCCCCATTCCGGGCCGGCCAGGCTGCTCATCAGGCCCAGTTCGATGTTTTCCTGCGGCTGCAACTGGAACACCAGGCGGTTCGGCGCGGCCTGCGCACGCTGCGGGCGCTCGAACAGCCAGTGGGTGACTGGCTTGAGCGTGACCACCACGCGGGTGGTGCGCTCGGGCAGGCGCTTGCCGGTGACCAGATGGAACGGCACGCCGCTCCAGCGCCAGTTGTCGATGTGCGCGGTGACGCCGGCGAAGGTTTCCACGTTGCTGCCTTCCGGCGGCTGGTAGGCCTGGGCCGGCTGGCCGTTGATGCTGCCAGCGGTGTAGCGGCCGCGGATGCTGTCACGGGCGGCGTTCTTGGCGTCCAGCGGGCGCAGGGCGCGCAGCACTTTGACCTTCTCGTCGCGGATGCGGTCGGCTTCCAGCGAGGCCGGCGGCTCCATCGCCACCATGCACAGCAGCTGCAGGATGTGGCTCTGCACCATGTCGCGCAGCGCGCCGGAGCGGGCGTAGTACGCGTCGCGGCCATCCACGCCTTCGCTCTCGGCCACCAGGATGTGCACCGATTCGATGTAGTTGCGGTTCCACACTGCTTCCAGCAGCGTGTTGCCGAAGCGCAGGGCGATCAGGTTCTGCACCGCCGCCTTGCCCAGGTAGTGGTCCAGGCGGAACACGCGGTCTTCGTCGATCCACTGGCCGATGGTGGAAATGATCTCCTCGGCGCTCTCGCTGTCGCTGCCGATCGGCTTTTCCAGCATCAGGCGCGACGGCGCGGCGAGGGCGCCGCCCTTGGCCAGGCCTTCGCAGGTAGAGATGTACAGGCCCGGCGGGATGGCCAGGTAGCTCACGCAGCGGCGGTCGACCAGGTCGGAGACGGCGGCGGCGACCGAGTCGACGTCACGCAGGTCCACCGAGCGGTAGTCGATGCGGCGCAGCAGGGAGGCAATGTCCTCCTGGCTGGCCATCGGCATGGCCTGCTGCAGACGCGGCCGCAGGATATCGTGGAAGGCTTCGGTGTCATGGCCGGACAGGGCCAGCGCACGGATGCGGAAGTCCTCCGGCAGCAGGCCGTCGCCAAGCAGGCGCAGCAGCGAAGGGAACAGGTAGCGCTGGGCCAGGTCGCCTGTGGCACCAAACAGGAAGAGGGTGTCGTGCATCGCTCGAGTTTCAGATCCGGGTGACATCGTTGTCAATCGCTTCATGGCTGGGTTCAGGGGACATCCGCGCTACTGTCTGTCCGAGGCTCGATGGCGGTGGATTTCCGGTGGGCCGGAAGACCGTTCCATTCGTAACCACTACGACGATGACCTTTCGTCTGGTCGTCGAAGCAGATCGGCGCGCACCGACGTTTGGATAGTGCCACGTGAAAACGTTTACATGGCAGAATGGGCAACTGTATTCGATTGCAGTGGTCGCCGTCATGCGGCAGCTGCGCAATCATCACTGCCATCGGGAGGGCCGAGGCAGTCCCCAATGACAGCCCGGCGTCGGGCGGACTGGATAGATTGAAATGGCAAAAGTGCAGTTGCAGGGTGTACGCAAGGTCTACGACAACGGCCAGGTCGCGGTGAAGGACGCCACCTTCGAGGTCGCCGATGGCGAGCTCATGGTGCTGGTCGGGCCGTCCGGCTGTGGCAAGTCGACCCTGCTGCGGATGGTGGCGGGTCTTGAGGAGATCAGCGGTGGCACGCTGACCATCGGTGACCGGGTGGTCAACGATGTGGCGCCGAAGGATCGCGACATCGCGATGGTGTTCCAGAGTTATGCGCTGTACCCGCACATGACCGTGGCCGAGAACCTGGCCTTCGGCCTCAAGCTGCGCGGCCACGACAAGGCGACCATCGACAAGCGCATCGCCGAGGCGGCGCAGACGCTGGGCCTTACCGAAATGATGGACAAGCTGCCCAAAGCGATGTCCGGCGGCCAGCGCCAGCGCGTGGCCCTGGGCCGCGCGCTGGTGCGCGAGCCGGCGGTGTTCCTGCTGGACGAGCCGCTGTCCAACCTGGATGCCAAGCTGCGCCACAGCGTGCGTACCGAGATCGCGCAGCTGCACCGCAAGCTGGGCACCACCATGATCTACGTGACGCATGACCAGGTCGAAGCAATGACCCTGGGCCAGCGCATCGTGGTGCTGAAGGACGGCATCATCCAGCAGATCGACACGCCGATGGCGCTGTACGACCGCCCGGCCAACCTGTTCGTGGCCGGCTTCCTCGGCAGCCCGGCGATGAATGTGCTGCGCGGCACGCTGCAGGGCGATGCCGGCGGCGTGACCGTGGTCGATGGCGAGTGGCGCGCGCCGCTGGGCCAGGCCACCATCGACCCGGCATGGCTGCAGAAGTCGATTGCCGTTGGCGTGCGTCCGGAGCACCTGCAGCCGGCGGGTGCCGATGATACGCATGCGTTCACCGCACGCATCGAGGGCATCGAGCCGGTTGGCAACGAGATCTTCGTCAACCTGAGCAGCGGCAAGCATGCGCTGACCATGCGCGTGGCGCCGCAGTCGCTGCCGGGCGTGGGTGAGGACATCCGTGTGGCGATCCACCCGCAGGGCCTGCATTTCTTCGATGCGGAAACCGGCGAACGCCTGTAAGCGGCGGTAACGCCGGGCCATGCCCGGCGTCATGAACGGCGTGCGGACCAGCGGTCCGCACCCACCCGATTCTGTAGAGCCGAGCCCACGCTCGGCTGCTTCATACGGGGTAAAACCTCAGCGTGCCAGGCCATCCAGCAGCGGCACCCGCTGCGCGACCACGCCACCCACCTGCAGCTCCGCATCACTGGTTTCCAGCGGCAGCACCGCCAGGGCCAGATCGCCGGCCACGCTGGCAATGCTGCCCAGCGCTGCGCCGTCCTGCTGCACGGCATCGCCGGCCTGCGCCGGGGCGGCAGCATGCAGCAGCTGCACCACACGCTTGGCCTTGCCGAGGAAGTGCGTGCGGGCCACGATTTCCTGGCCCGGGTAGCAGCCCTTCTTCACGCTGTAGCCGTTCAGCCGGTCCAGGCCCAGCTGCTGAGGTGTCCACACTTCGCGCTGGCTTTCTTCCAGGCGCGGCAGGCCGAAGCGCAGGTCAGTCTGGCGCCAGGCCAGGGCGAATGCGGCTTCTTCGGCCTCGCTGCCGGCCGCAAAGCCTTCAGCCGGGCCGATGCGCAGGGTGCGCGGCAGAGCATCGCTGCCCAGGTCCAGTTCCCAGCCTGCATCGCCACCACCGGCAATCGCTGCGCCGGTGGCCGCTTCTGGCGCAGTAAACGCGCCAGCGACGGCAAGATCCGCATGCACCTGCAGTTTCACCTTGCGGCGGAACACGAAGCGCTGCAGTTGCGACGCAATCGCATCTGCATCGGCATCGGCCAGCACCAGCATCACGTGATCCTCGGCCAGTCGCAGCAGCTGGAACACCGCCAGGGTGCGGCCCTTGGCGCTCAGCCAGGCGCTCCACTGCCAGTGCTGCAGGGGCAGGGCGGTCACGTCGCTGCTGAACTGGGCGTGGGCGAAAACGGCCGCATCCGCGCCCTGCAGGCTCAGCAGCTGGTGGCCGGGCAGGCGCGGATATGCGACGAAAGCAGGGGGAAGGTTGTCAGGCACGTGAACGAGGTCTAAAATTTGTGCGTTGCGAGACCGAACATGATAGGCCAAACAACCCTCACTCCCGACGACGAAACTGAAGCCCCGCTGGTTCCCGCGGCACCTGTGCCCGTGGAAAAACCAGAGGCGGAAGAGGAATTCGGCGGCCGCGGCGGACTTGATCCGGTGCGGTATGGCGATTGGGAGAAAAACGGACGCTGCATCGATTTCTGATCAGCATTGAGCCAACGCGGCATCGTGCCGCCCAGCCGAGACAACGAGCCCAGCGAAATGGCGACCAGACAACGCCCCCTATCCCCGCACCTCCAGGTGTATCGCTGGCAGATTCAGATGGCCACCTCGATCCTGCATCGAGCCACTGGCGTCTTTCTGTCCGTGGGTGCCCTCATCATCGCTGCCGGCCTGCTGGCCCTGATGATGGGCCCCGATTCGTGGAACTGCTTCACCGGCCATGCCGGGGCCTGGTATGGCCGCGTGTTCCTGTTTGCGTGGACATGGTCGTTCGCCTATCACCTGTGCAATGGCATCCGCCACGTCGTGCAGGACTTCGCCGTTGGTTTCAGCATCCCGGCCTTCGTCCGCAGCAGCTGGATCTCGGTCTTCGGCAGCCTGGTGATCACCGCGCTGGTCTGGGCCTACGTGTTGTTCGGAGGTGCCGCATGAGCAAGTTCCGTACCCCGCTGAAGAACGTGCGCGGCCTTGGCTCGGCCAAGACCGGCACCGAGCACTTCGTGCACCAGCGCCTGACCGCCGCCGCCCTGGTGGTGCTGGGCCTGTGGTTCCTGGTGTTCGTGGTGCGCATGGCCGGCGCCGATTACGCCACGGCCGTGGCCACCATCGCCAAGCCGTGGAATGCCGTGCCGCTGATCGGTCTGCTGATCACCATGTTCTGGCACGCACAGCTCGGCATGCAGGTCGTGCTGGAAGATTACATCCACGAATCGCTGCTGGCCCTGGTGCTGCAGACCGCGGTGAAGTTCGTCGCCGTGCTCGGCATGATCGTCAGTGTGTTTGCGGTGGGCCGCATCGCCCTCGGCGTTGCCTGAGCCCAGGCACCAAGACAGGAATCCAGACTAGATGTCCGCTTACAAGATCACCGAACACAAGTACGACATGGTCGTGGTGGGCGCCGGCGGCGCCGGCCTGCGCGCCACGTTCGGCCTTGCCGCCAAGGGCCTGCAGACCGTGTGCCTGACCAAGGTCTTCCCGACCCGTTCGCACACCGTCGCTGCACAGGGTGGCATTTCCGCCGCGCTCGCCAACATGGGCGAAGACGATTGGCGCTACCACTTCTACGACACCATCAAGGGCTCGGACTGGCTGGGCGACCAGGACGCCATCGAGTACATGTGCCGTGAGGCCATCCCGGCCATCATCGAGCTCGAGCACTACGGCGTGCCGTTCAGCCGCACCGCCGAAGGCAAGATCTACCAGCGCCCGTTCGGCGGCATGACCACCAAGTACGGCGAAGGCCCGGCGGCGCAGCGCACCTGCGCGGCGGCCGACCGTACCGGCCACGCCATGCTGCACACCCTGTACCAGCAGTCGCTCAAGCACGACGCGCGCTTCATGATCGAGTACTTCGCACTCGACCTGATCTTCGATGACGAAGGCGTGTGCCGTGGCGTGCTGGCCCTGGACATGGCCGACGGCACGCTGCATCTGTTCCGCGCCCAGGGCGTGGTGCTGGCCACCGGCGGCTACGGCCGTGCGTACTTCAGCGCCACCTCGGCGCACACCTGCACCGGCGACGGTGGCGGCCTGGCCATGCGTGCCGGCATCGCCATGCAGGACATGGAGTTCGTGCAGTTCCACCCGACCGGCATCTACGGCGCCGGCTGCCTGATCACCGAGGGTGTCCGCGGTGAAGGCGGCATCCTGCGCAACAGCAGCGGCGAGCGCTTCATGGAGCGCTACGCACCGCACTACAAGGATCTGGCCTCGCGTGACGTGGTGGCCCGTTCGATGACCATCGAGATCCGCGAAGGACGCGGCGTCGGCGAGCACAAGGATCACATCCTGCTTGACCTGACCCACCTCGGCCCGGGCGTGATCGACGAGAAGCTGCCGGGCATCGCCGAGAGCGCGCGCATCTTCGCCGGCGTCGACGTGCACAAGCAGCCGATCCCGGTCATCCCGACCGTGCACTACAACATGGGCGGCATCCCGACCAACTTCCACGGCGAAGTCGTGCGCAAGGATGGCGACAACAACGATGCCGTGGTACCGGGCCTGTACGCCATCGGCGAAGCGGCCTGCGTGTCCGTGCACGGCGCCAACCGCCTGGGCTCGAACTCGCTGCTCGACCTGGTGGTGTTCGGTCGTGCCGTGGCCAACCGCTGCGCCGAGACCATCAAGCCGGGCGCCGCGCACAAGCCGCTGCCGGCCGATGCCTGCGACAAGGCGCTGGGCTTGCTGGACAAGCTGCGTTACGCCAATGGCGATACGCCGACCTCGGTCATCCGCGACAACATGCAGCGCACGATGCAGGCCGACGCCGCCGTCTTCCGTACCAGCCAGACGCTGAAGGAAGGCTGCGAGAAGATGGCGACCGTGTTCGATTCGTTCCAGGACGTGAAGGTCAGCGACCGTTCGCTGGTCTGGAACTCGGACCTGATCGAGACGTACGAGCTGAACAACCTGCTGCTCAACGCGGTGGCGACGATCAACTCGGCGGAACAGCGCAAGGAAAGCCGTGGTGCGCACGCGCACGAGGACTTCCCGGACCGCGACGACGTCAACTGGCACAAGCACACGCTGGTCACCGTCGACGAGAAGGGCAAGTGCAGCTTCGACTACCGTCCGGTGCACATGTACACGCTGACCGACGAGGTCGACGTGGTGCCGCCGAAGCCGCGCGTGTACTGATCGCGACCCCCGCCTACCATGCAATCCGCGCCTTGATGGCGCGGGCCGCCTGAGCCAACGAGAGCAGCCATGGCCGAATTTTCACTCCCCAAGAATTCCAAGGTCACGAAGGGCCAGCACTTCCCCGCCAAGAGCGGCGGCAAGAACCTGCGCACCTTCAAGATCTACCGCTGGAGTCCGGACGACGACAGCAATCCGCGCACCGATACCTATGAGATCGATCTGGACGCCTGCGGCCCGATGGTCCTGGACGCGCTGATCAAGATCAAGAACGAGATCGATCCGACCCTGACCTTCCGCCGCTCCTGCCGCGAAGGTATCTGCGGTTCGTGCGCGATGAACATCGACGGCACCAACACCCTGGCCTGCACCCGCGCCATCGCGGACTGCGGCAAGAAGGAAGTGCCGATCTACCCGCTGCCGCACATGAGCGTGGTCAAGGATCTGGTTCCGGACCTGACCCACTTCTACGCGCAGTATGCCTCGATCAAGCCGTGGATCCGCACCCAGACCCCGGCACCGCCGGACCGTGAGCGCCTGCAGTCGCCGGAAGACCGCAAGAAGCTTGACGGCCTGTACGAGTGCATCCTGTGCGCCTGCTGCTCGACCAGCTGCCCGAGCTACTGGTGGAACGGCGAGCGTTACCTGGGACCGGCGATCCTGCTGCAGGCCTATCGCTGGATCATCGACTCGCGCGATGAGGACACCGGTGCGCGTCTGGACGATCTGGAAGATCCGTTCAAGCTGTACCGCTGCCACACCATCATGAACTGTGCCCGGACCTGCCCGAAGGGCCTGAACCCGGCGCTGGCGATCGCTGAGATCAAGAAGCTGATGATGGAACGCCGCGCCTGATACGGCGCCGCGTTGTTGCATGACCCCAGCAGAGCCACGCCATGCGTGGCTTTGCTGTATCTGGAGAAACACGATGGACGAAGAAACCCTGCTGAAGAAGCTGCGCTGGCGCTGCCGCCGCGGCATGCGCGAGCTGGACCAGCTGTTCGGCCGCTACCTCGACCGCGAATGGAGCACTGCGCCGACTGAAGAGCGCGAGGTTTTCCTGTTCCTGCTTGAATGCGAGGACGATAAGTTGTGGCGCTGGTTCATGGGCTACGAGGCCTGCCCGCATGCCCACGCCGTGCCCCTCATGCAGAAGATCCTCGCCCTCAAGGCTTGAGTGGCGACCCTCGCGGCTGCAGGCCGGCGCACAGGCGCTGGTACTGCTGGCCGCGCCCTGGCTGCTGCGCGCCTCGGCCCTGCCTGAAGACCGGTACTGGCCGGTGCTGGTGGCGGTCTGGCTGCTGGGCCTGGCCCAGCTGGCCTGGCGACTGCGCCGGCCCGCGCGCCGGCTTGAGCTGACCGCGCTGCCGGCGCCGCTGCAGCTGGATGGTGCGGATATCGACGCGCCGCGGCTGGTGGTGCGTGGGCCCTGGCTGCTGCTGCACTGGCGGCGGGAAGGGCGGCGCGGGCGCCTGCTGTTCTGGCCGGACGTGCTCGACCACCGGCAGCGACGTGAACTGCGACTGGCCGTGTCCGCACGCAGCGTTTCACGCCGACCCCGTACGATGGCACCATAGACTGAATTGACTGGCGCGCCTGCATGTTCAAACCCATCCCCGTGGCAATCGGCCTGCGCTACCTGCGCGCCAAGCGCCGCAACGGCTTCATCTCCTTCATTTCAATGGCATCGATCCTGGGCATCGCGCTCGGCGTCACGGTGCTGATCACCACCCTGGCGGTGATGAGCGGTTTCCAGAAGGAAATCCGCAGCCGCCTGCTGCAGATGACCGCCCATACCACCATCAGCCGCGACGGCGAGCCGATGCCGGACTGGATGCGCGTGGTCGACGTGGCCAACAAGGACCCGCGCGTGGCCGGTGCCGCGCCGTACATCGAGATCCAGTCGATGATCAGCGGCCCGCGCGTGCAGGGTGCGATCATCCAGGGCATCGAACCGGCACTGGAACCGAAAGTGTCGGTGATCGACCGGAAGATCACCAAGGGCAGCTATGACAGCCTCAAGCCGGGCAGCTTCAACCTGCTGCTGGGCAAGGAGCTGGCTATCTGGCTGGGCGTGGACGTGGGCGACCAGGTGCTGGTGACGTTCGCCGAAGTGCAGGGCACCCCGGCCGGTGCGGTGCCACGGATGAAACGCTTCACCGTCAGCGGGCTGTTCGAGGCCGGCTACAACGAGGTCGACCGTGGCGTCGGCTTTGCCAACATGAAGGACATCGAGCGCGTGCTGCGCTCCGACGGTGCCACCGGCGTGCGCCTGAAACTGCACGACATGGACCGCTCGCTGGAAGTGGGCGTGGACCTGGCGCAGAACCTGGGCGGCGCGTACCGGGTGAGTGACTGGACCCAGCAGAACGCCAACCTCTACCACTCGCTGCGCATGGAGAAGGTGGTGATGGGCATCCTGCTGTCGCTGATCATCGCGATGGGTGCCTTCAACCTGGTCTCCTCGCAGGTGATGCTGGTGACCGACAAGCAGGCCGACATCGCCATCCTGCGCACGCTGGGCCTGACCCCGGGCGGGGTGATGCAGGTGTTCATGGTGCAGGGCTCGCTGATCGGCATCTTCGGGACCCTGGCCGGCCTGATCGGTGGCGTCACTCTGACCTTGAACCTCGAGCGCATCCTCGGTGCCATCGAGTCGCTGTTCAACGTCAAGCTGCTGCCGGAGGACGTGTACTACATCACCGGCCTGCCGACCGACATGCAGACCGGCGATATCGTGGCGATCACGCTGATCGCCCTGCTGATGAGTTTCCTGGCCACCCTGTATCCCGCCTGGCGGGCAGCACGCACCCAGCCGGCGGAGGCCCTGCGCTATGAATAAGGTCGTCAACCGCGGCGATGAAGTGATCCGTGCCGAGGGCCTGGGCAAGACCTACGCCGAAGGCCGCATGCAGACCCCGGTGTTCGATGGGCTGGACCTGAAGGTCAATGCCGGCGAAACGGTGGCGATCATCGGTGCCTCCGGCGCCGGCAAGAGCACCCTGCTGCACCTGCTGGGTGGCCTCGATGTGCCGACCGCAGGTGAGGTGTTCGTCACCGGCCAGCGCATGTCGACCTTGTCGGACACCGCGCGTGGCCTGCTGCGCAACCAGGCGCTGGGCTTCGTCTACCAGTTCCACCACCTGCTGCCGGAATTCACCGCGCTGGAAAACGTGATGATGCCGGTGATGCTGGCCGGTACCGGCGTGCCCGAAGCCAGCCAGCGTGCGACCGCGCTGCTGGAAGCGGTCGGCCTGGGCCATCGCCTGGACCACAAGCCGGGCGAGCTGTCCGGTGGCGAGCGCCAGCGTGCCGCCGTGGCGCGTGCGCTGGTCAACCATCCGGCCTGCGTGCTCGGCGATGAGCCGACCGGCAACCTGGATGATCGCACCGCGGCCACCGTGTTCGAGCTGATGCTGGAACTCAACCGTGCCCGCCACACCAGCCTGGTGCTGGTGACCCACGACCGCAGCCTCGCGCGTCGCCTGGACCGCGTGCTGGAACTGCGCGAAGGTCGCCTGCACGCGCTGGCACACGCTGACGTCTGAGGGCGCTCGCCTCGCTCTGGCCTCGCTTTGCGGGGCGGGCATCGGGGCTGGCTCCGCTTTGGTAGATGCCGACCTTGGTCGGCTGGTTTTGCAGGGCGAGCGCCAACCAAGGTTGGCGGCTGCAGGGCTGCGCCGACCGGCGGCTGAATCGGGCCGCCGGCCGTTGCGCCGGCGTTGCCCGCCCGGGCGCATGATGTGCGCAGTTCCCCGCTGGAGATCGCCATGAAGACCCCGTTGCTGATCGCCGGCCTGTGCCTGGCGCTGGCCGCTTGCGCCACCACCGGCCTGAGCAGTGCCGACCGCCTGGAGCTGTACCGCGCCCACGCCGGTCCGGCGCAGAGGGACATGCAGTTCCTGGGCACGCTCAATGGCTGGACCGAGCTGGGTGACAGCGCGCTGGCGGTCTGGACCAAGCCCAGCGAAGCCTACCTGCTGGAACTGACGGGGCCGTGCCCGGATCTTTCGTATGCGCCTGCCATCGGCCTGACCAGCCACATGGGCCGTGTCAGCGCGCCGTTCGACAAGGTGATCGTACGCGACCCGACCGGCGGCCCGCGCCTGCCGTGCTTCATCAAGACGATCCGCAAGCTGGACGTCAAATCGCTGCGCGCGCAGGAAAAGGACATGCGCCAGGCGCAGGTGCAGGAGCGCGAAGCGCCCGCAGAATGATCGGGTAGCGCCGGGCCATGCCCGGCGGATATCTGGTCGCCGGGTATGGCCCGGCGC